>NZ_JBHXAW010000250.1:0-6600 GCF_042726645.1 Isoptericola sp. NPDC060257 | reverse complement strand
GGGTCGGCCCCCTCGAACGCCTTCCAGCAAGCGATCTCTCGCGCCATCGGGCTGAATGACGCAGAGGATCCCTTGCTGGAAGGTCAGACTCCGGCGACGACCTCCATCGGGCCCTCGTCCGGCGTCGGGACCTCGAAGCCGTCGTGGTACGCCGCCGCGACCTCGGGGGTCAGGACGACGTCGTGCGGGTGCGCGGCGGCCCGGGCGGCGACGCGCGCGAGGGCGACGTCGCGCGGGGTGTCGACGTGCACGACCAGCGCGTCCGCGCCGTGCGCCGCGCCGAGCGCCCGGTACTCCTCCCGGGACGCGCGGGACCAGAACGACGAGTCGACGACGACGTCGCGACCCTCGTCCAGGAGCGTCTCGACCCGGGCGCGCAGCGCGTCCGCCACCCGGCGGGCGGCGTCGTCGGGCAGCGGGTGCACGGCCGGGTGCCCGGCCGCCCACGCGAGCTCGTCGACGGACACGACGGCGTAGCCGTCGGCCGCCAAGCGGCGGGCGTGCGTGGACTTGCCCGCGCCGGCGGGACCGCACAGCAGGACGAGGTTCGGCACGGTCGTGACGCTACCCTCGCTGTCCATGCCGACGACGATGCCGACGACGACGCCGACGACGCAGCTCGAGCCGCGCACGACGACGAACCCGCTGGTCCGCGCCGTCGGGCGATGGCTCGGCCGGCTCAACGACCGGTACCCGTGGAACCACAACGACCACTTCCACGGCTGGATCCTGCGGCGGCTGCCGCGGCGGAGACGCCGCGCGCTCGACGTCGGCTGCGGCCTCGGCACCCTCGTCGGCCGGCTGCGTGCCTCGGGCGCGACGGTGGTGGGCCTCGACGTGGACGAGCCCATGGTCGAGGCCACCCGCGCCCGGTTCGCCGGCGACCCCGGTGTCGCCGCCCGCCACGGCCGGTTCGAGGACGTCCCCGCCGACGGGTCGTTCGACGTCGTGACGATGGTCGCCTCGCTGCACCACCTGGACCTCGAGCCCGCGCTGCGGCACGCCGCCGGCGTGCTCGCGCCCGGCGGGCGGCTGCTGGTGGTGGGCCTGGCGCGGATCGGCGCGCCGCGCGACCTCGCCGTCGATCTGGTCTCGTCGTTCGCGAACCCTGTGGTGGGGCTGGCCAAGAGCCTCGTCCGCCCCCGCACGGTCCTCCCCGAGCACGTCGGCGACGACGGCCCGGTCGTCCCCCTGCGCGACTCGCGCGAGACGTACGGCGAGGTCCGCGACACCGCCCACCACGTCCTGCCGGGCGCCCGGTTCCGGCAGCGGCTGTTCTTCCGCTACACGCTCGAGTGGACCTCCCCGGCCTCCTGATCCTCCGTCTCCGACCGCGCCTGCCGCGCCTCCCCCAGCCACTCCACCAGCCCGCACACGGCCTCGGAGCAGCTGCCGCAGCCGGTGGTGGCGCGCGTGGCGCGGGCGACGTCGTCCTGCGTCGTCGCGCCGTCGGCGACGCAGGCCGCGATGTCGTGCTTGGTGACGCCGTTGCAGCGGCAGACGGTGGCGTCGTCGGGCATGTGCTCGGGGCTGGACGCCGGCTCGGCGGCCGGCATGACGGGCGTGATCAGCAGGAACGCCGGGTCGGCGGGCACGGGCGTGCGGCGCGTGTACGCGGCGGTGAGGTCGGCGGCCACCCGGGCGTCGCCCACGCACGTCGCGCCGACCAGGACGCCGCCCGCCACCACGGCCTCGACGAAGCGCCCCGCGGCCGGATCGCCGAGGCGCACGGCCCGCTCCCCCGGTTGCGGGACGCGGCCGGAGCCGCAGCGGCCCATCGCGACCACGCTCAGCGGCCCTGCCTTGACCTTGACGACGTCGGTCCCGCGGGCGTCGACGCCGCCCGCCCGCGCCCCCGGCGCGCGCGAGGACAGCAGGGTGCCGAGGCGCACCGCCATCGACGGGCCCGAGCCGTCGCCCGGCAGCCGCAGGTGCTCGCGCGGGCCCTCGCCCCGTGCCGCCGGACGCGGGCGCGCCGCGAGCGCCACGAGGTGCTCGGCGAGCCTCCGCGCCTGGTCCCAGCCCTCCGCGACGAGGCCGCGCGACCCCTCCGGCGGCTGCGCGCAGTCGCCGACGGCGAAGACCCGGGGGTCGGTCACGCTCGCCAGGTCCGGGCCCACGACGACGCCCCGCTCGACGGCGAGCCCGGACCGTCGGGCCAGCGCCGTCTCCGGCGCGGTGCCGCACGCGAGGACGACCATGCCCGCGCCGAGCGTCTCCCCCGGCTCGGTCGTGGCGCCGTCGAGCCGCACCCCGACGGCCCGGCCGCCGACGACGAGCACCTCCTGCGGCCGCACCCCCGTGCGCACGGCCACGCCCGCCGCCTCCAGGCTCGCGCGCAGCACGGCGCCGGCCTGGTCGTCGAGCTGCCGGTCCATCGGCGCGCCCGCGCCGTGCACGAGCGTCGTGGGCAGGCCGCGCCCGGCCAGGCCGAGCGCCAGCTCCACGCCCAGCACCCCGCCGCCGACGACCACCGCGCGCGGGGTGTTCACGGTGGCCGCGACCACCTCGCGGGCGTCGTCGAGCGTGCGCAGCGCGTGCACCCCGGCGGGCAGCGCCGTGGCGTCCGTGCCGAGGCCGGGCACGTCGGGCAGGCGCGCGGCGGCACCGGTGGCGAGGACCAGGTGGTCGTAGGGGTGGCGGGTCCCCTCGTCGGTGAGGACCACGCGGGCGTCCCGGTCGACGGCCGTCACCGCCGTGCCCCGCAGCACGCGGGTGCGGCCGTCGTCGACGGTGGGCATGCCGATCGCCGCGACGTCCGTGCGCCCGGCGACCACGTCGGACAGCAGCACCCGGTTGTACGGCTCGTAGGGCTCGGCCCCGAGCACGGTGACGTCGAGCGCGCCGTCGCCGTCGCGCCGGGACAGCTCGTCCGCCAGTCGCGCGCCCACCATGCCGTGACCGATCACGACCACCCGGTGCGGCACGCGCAGCCCCTGCTGCGGGTCGTGACTCATGCGAGGACCTCCAGGGACTCGACGTGCTCGGCCGTCGCGGCCGGGGCGGGGCCGGCGGGCGTCACCGACACCGCGCAGACCTTGAACTCCGGCATCGCGGAGACGGGGTCGACGGCGTCGGTGGTGAGGCGGTTGACGCTGCCCGCCCCGCTCCAGTGGAAGGGCATGAAGACGGTGTCCGGGCGGACGGCGTCGGTCCAGCGGGCCGTCGCCTCGACGACGCCGCGGGCCGACGCCAGGCGCGCCCGGCCGCCGTCCGGCACGCCGACCCGCAGCCCGAGCAGCGGGTGCAGCTCGACGTACGGCTCGGGGACCAGCCGCTCCAGCTCGGGCACCCGGTGCGTCTGCGCGCCGGACTGGTAGTGCTGCAGCACCCGCCCCGTGACGAGGTACGTCGGCGCGTCGGGGCGCACGTCGTCGGACGGGCCCGCGTGGTCCACCGCGACCATCCGCGCCCGGCCGTCCGGCGTCGCGAACCGGTCGAGGAACACGCGCGGCGTCCCGGGGTGCTCGCCCGGCGTGTCAGGACCTGCGGCGGGCATACCCCGCGCTGGTCCTGACAGGTCGGCAGGGGCGGCGGGGCAGGGCCAGTACAGCCCTGGTCCACCGGCGGCCTCGTGCGCGTCGAGGCGGGCGTGGCTGAGCCCGGAGTAGTCGGCGACGCCGCCCGCCGACGCGCGCGCCAGCTCGTCGAACACGACGGCGGGGTCGGTCGGGAACGCGACGTCGGAGCCCAGGCGCCGGGCCAGCTCCGCGAGGATCCACAGCTCGGACCGGGCGTCGCCCGGCGGGGCGGCGGCGCGCCGCCGGCGGATCACGCGCCCCTCGAGGTTCGTCATCGTGCCTTCCTCCTCGGCCCACTGGGTGGTGGGCAGCACGACGTCGGCGAGCAGCGCGGTCTCGGACGGCACGACGTCGCACACCACCAGCAGGTCGAGGGCGGCCAGGCGCTCGCGCACCCGGTCGGCGTTCGGCGCCGACACGACGACGTTCGAGCCGTGCACCAGGAGCGCGCGCGGGCCACCGGGCGCGCCGAGCGAGGTCAGCAGCTCGACGGCGGGCACCCCCGGCCCGGGCAGCGACCCCGGGTCCACACCCCACACCCCGGCGACGTGCGCGCGGCCGGCCGGGTCGTCGATCTTGCGGTAGCCGGGCAGCTGGTCGCACTTCTGCCCGTGCTCGCGGCCGCCCTGCCCGTTGCCCTGGCCGGTGAGGCAGCCGTACCCGGAGCCCACGCGCCCGGGGAGGCCGAGCGCCAGCGCCAGGGAGATCGCCGCCGTCACGGTGGCGGTGCCCTGCGCCGACTGCTCGACGCCGCGCCCGGTGAGCACGTACGCTCCGCGCCCCCCGCGCGACGGCGACGCCGCGGCCAGCAGGCGGGCCACCCGGCGCAGCTCCTCGGCGGGGACGCCGCACACCGTCTCCGCGCGCTCCGGCCACCAGGCCGCGGCCGACCGCGCGACGTCGTCGAACCCCGCGGTGCGCTCCGCCACGTACTCCCGGTCCACGAGGCGCTCGGCCACCAGCACGTGCAGCAGCGCCAGCAGCACCACGAGGTCCGTGCCCGGCACGGGCTGCAGGTGCACGCCCTCGCCGGGCCCGGCGAGCCGCGCCGTGGCGGACCGTCGCGGGTCGACGACGACGAGCCCGCCCGCGGCGCGCGCGCCGGCGAGGTGCTGCACGAACGGCGGCATCGTCTCGGCCACGTTCGAGCCGAGCAGCAGGATCGCGCCGGCCCCGGCCAGGTCGGTCACCGGGAACGGCAGCCCGCGGTCCAGGCCGAACGCCCGGTTCCCCGCCGCGGCGGCCGACGACATGCAGAACCGGCCGTTGTAGTCGATGAACGGCGTGCGCAGCACCGTCCGGGCGAACTTGCCGAGGGCGTACGCCTTCTCGTTCGTCAACCCGCCGCCGCCGAACACCGCCACGGCCTGCGGCCCGTGCTCGGCGGCCATCCCGGCGAGCCGCCCGGCGACGAGGTCGAGGGCGGCGTCCCACGACGCGGGGGCGAGCGCGCCGTCGGCCCCGCGCACCATCGGCGTGACGAGCCGGTCGCTCGCGCGCAGCACCGTCGCGCTGGTCCACCCCTTCTGGCAGAGCCCGCCGCCGTTCGTGGGGAACTGCCGCGGCGTCACCGTCACGGGCAGCGCCGCCCGCCCCTCCGACGCGGGCCCGGCGGGGGCGGCACCGGCGGGCGCGAGGTCCATGCCGCACTGCAGGGCGCAGTACGGGCAGTGGGTGGCGACCGCGGCCCCCGACGGCGTCATACGCGCGCCGCCCGCATCGCGGTGCCGCGCCGCGCGTACACCGCCCAGGTGACGACGGCCATCACCGCGTACGCCCCGACGAACACCCACAGCGCGGCGACCAGCGACCCCGTCATCGACGTCGACATCGCGAACCCGCGCGGCACGAGGAAGCCGCCGAGCGCGCCGACCGCGCCGGCGATGCCGATGCAGCCCGCGGCGGCGCGGGCGGTGGCCGCAGCCTCACGCCCGGCGCCCGCCACCCGGAACGCCGCCGGGATCATCCGGTACACCGACCCGTTGCCGACCCCGGTCGCGACGAACAGCACGAGGAACGACGCGAAGAAGAGGCCGAACCGGTGGCTCCCCAGGGCGGAGATCGCGCCGACGGCCCCGGCGATCATCACCGCGTAGCACCCGACGGTGACGACGGCGCCGCCCACGCGGTCGGCGAGGATGCCGCCGAGCGGCCGCGCCACCGACCCCACGAGCGCGCCGAGGAACGCCAGTGACAGGCTCACCTCGGGGAACTGTCCCGCCAGGAGCGTCGGGAACGCGCCGGAGAAGCCGATGAACGACCCGAACGTGCCGATGTAGAGGAACGAGATGACCCACGTGTGCGGCTCGCGCACGGCGACCGCGAACGACCGCGGGTCGGCCTTCGCCGCCGAGAGGTTGTCCATGAACCGCCAGGCGAGGACGGCCGCGAGCACGATGAAGGGGACGAACACGAGGCTCGCGCGCTCCAGCGCCACGCCGGCCCCGGTGACGATCACCAGCGGCACGACGAGCTGCACGACGGCCGTGCCGAGGTTGCCGCCCGCGGCGTTCCAGCCGAGGGCCGCGCCCTTCTCCCGCTCGGGGAAGAAGAAGGAGATGTTCGCCATCGACGACGCGAAGTTGCCGCCGCCGAACCCCGCGAGCGCCGCGACGGCGAGCATCACGCCGAACGACGTCTCCGGCCGCTGCACGACGACCGCCAGCGCCAGCGTGGGGATCAGCAGCAGCGACGCCGACACGACCGTCCAGGTCCGCCCGCCGAAGACCGGCACCGCGAGCGTGTAGGGGATGCGGAGCGTGGCGCCCACGAGCGAGGGCACCGCGATGAGCCAGAACATCTGGTCGGTGGTGAGCGTGAACCCGGCCGCGGGCAGCTGCGGCACGACGATCGACCAGAGCGCCCACACGCAGAACCCGAGGAACTCGGCGAACACGGAGATCGCCAGGTTGCGCCGCGCGACGCGGCGGCCGCCGCCCGCCCAGAACTCCGGGTTCTCCGGCTCCCACCGGTCGATCCAGCGGCCGGGGCGGTCGATCGCCCCCGGACGCGCGTCGGGTCGGGCCGGCGTTGTCACGGTGGTCGGTGCGGCCATCGCGTGTCCTCCTGTGCGCAGGCC
>NZ_JBHXAW010000249.1:0-6603 GCF_042726645.1 Isoptericola sp. NPDC060257 | reverse complement strand
CGGCAGGCCGAGCACGACCGTCGCGAAGACCATCGTGAGGTAGCCGCCGACCTGCGGCGGCCGTCGTCGGGCCGGGCGCCCGGGGATCCGTCGGTTCATCCCGCAGACCTGGGAGAGCTGGGGCCGCGACGGCAACGGCGACGGCAGGCGCGACCCGAACAACATCTACGACGCCGCCCTCGCCGCCGGCAGCTACCTCTGCGCACCCTGTCGCGCGACCTCATCGAGCTGCGCGCGGAGAAGGTGCGCAACGCGGCGGGGGCGCTCGTCTACGCCGTGCCAGGCGAGGGCGGCGACCGCAGCGTGCAGGCCGCGGGCGTGGGGGAGCACGACGTCGAGTACGTCGCCGCGCGCCTCGCCCGGCTCTGCAACGACCTGCTCGTGTCGGCGGAGGCGTCCGCCAACCTCGTGGTGCTGCGCACGCCGCCCGGCGCGGCCAACTACCTCGCGTCCGCGATCGACCACTCGGTCTTCCCGGGCGTCCTCGGCTCCATCGCGGGCGACGACACGATCCTCGTGATCGCGCGCGACCCGCTCGGCGGCGACGAGCTGGCCCGCCGCTTCCTCGAGCTGACCGGTCCCTGACCCCGTCCTCCCGGCGGGCCGTGGCCTCCGCGGACCCGCACTGCCAGACTTGACCCGAACCCCTCGCAAGAAAGAGAACTGTGATGACTGATCGCGTCGTGCTCGCCTACTCGGGCGGCCTGGACACCTCCGTGGCCATCGGCTGGATCGCCGAGGCCACCGGGGCCGAGGTCGTCGCCGTGGCCGTCGACGTCGGCCAGGGCGGCGAGGACATGAACGTCATCCGCAAGCGCGCGCTCGACTGCGGCGCCGTCGAGGCGTACGTCGCCGACGCGCGCGACGAGTTCGCGGCGGAGTACTGCATGCCCGCGCTCAAGGCCAACGGCATGTACCTCGACCGCTACCCGCTGGTCTCGGCGATCTCCCGCCCGGTGATCGTCAAGCACCTCGTGCGCGCCGCGCGCCAGTTCGGCGCGACGACGGTCGCGCACGGCTGCACCGGCAAGGGCAACGACCAGGTCCGCTTCGAGGTCGCGACGACGTCGCTCGCCCCGGACCTCAAGTCCATCGCCCCGGTCCGCGACCTCGCGCTCACGCGCGAGAAGGCCATCGACTACGCGGAGCGGCACGACCTGCCGATCGCGACCACCAAGAAGAACCCGTTCTCGATCGACCAGAACGTGTGGGGCCGTGCGGTGGAGACGGGCTTCCTCGAGGACATCTGGAACGAGCCCACCAAGGACGTCTACTCCTACACCGACGACCCGACGTTCCCGCCGGTCGCCGACGAGGTCGTCGTCACCTTCGACCAGGGCGTGCCGGTGGCGTTGGACGGCGTGGCGGTCACCCCGCTGCAGGCCATCCAGGAGATGAACCGCCGCGCCGGCGCCCAGGGCGTGGGCCGCATCGACATCGTCGAGGACCGCCTCGTGGGCATCAAGTCCCGCGAGATCTACGAGGCGCCCGGCGCGATCGCGCTCATCGCCGCGCACCAGGAGCTCGAGAACGTCACGCTCGAGCGCGAGCAGGCCCGCTTCAAGCGCCAGGTCGAGCAGCGCTGGACCGAGCTGGTCTACGACGGCATGTGGTTCTCCCCGCTGAAGAAGAACCTCGACTCGTTCGTCGACGAGACGCAGAAGTACGTGTCCGGCGACATCCGCATGGTCCTGCACGGCGGCCGCGCCACCGTGACGGGGCGCAGGTCGGAGTCCAGCCTGTACGACTTCAACCTCGCCACCTACGACGAGGGCGACGCGTTCGACCAGTCGCACGCCAAGGGCTTCATCGAGATCTACGGCCTCGCCGCCAAGCAGGCCGCGGCCCGCGACGAGAAGTTCGGCAACGGCGTGGACTTCGGCGTCGGGGAGTTCTGACGTGGGCTCCGAGGTCACGCCGGGCGCCCGGGACGGCGCGCTGACGACGCAGGGTGACAACGTCTCCCTGTGGGGCGGCCGGTTCTCCGGCGGCCCGTCGCCGGAGCTGCAGGCGCTGTCCCAGTCGACGCACTTCGACTGGGTGCTCGCCCCGTACGACATCCGCGGGTCCCGGGCGCACGCCCGGGTGCTGCACGCCGCGGGCCTGCTCACGGCCGACGAGCTGACCGGCATGCTCGAGGCGCTCGACGTGCTGCTCGCCGACGTCGAGTCGGGGGCCTTCCTCCCCGTGCTCGGCGACGAGGACGTGCACACGGCCCTCGAGCGCGGCCTCATCGAGCGCGCGGGCACCGAGCTCGGCGGCAAGCTCCGCGCGGGCCGGTCGCGCAACGACCAGATCGCCACCCTGGTGCGGCTGTACCTGCGCGACCAGTCGCGCGTCGTCGTGCGCCAGGTGCTCGACGTCGTGGACGCGCTCATCGTGCAGGCGGAGGCGGCCGGCGAGGCCGTCATGCCGGGCCGCACGCACCTGCAGCACGCGCAGCCGGTGCTGCTGGCGCACCAGCTCCTGGCGCACGCGTGGCCGCTGCTGCGCGACGTCGACCGGCTGGTCGACTGGGACGTCCGCGCGGCGCGCTCGCCCTACGGGTCGGGGGCGCTCGCGGGCTCGTCGCTGGGCCTCGACCCGGCGGCGGTCGCGACGGAGCTGGGCTTCGACGGCCCGGTGGAGAACTCGATCGACGGCACCGCCGCGCGCGACGTCGTCGCGGAGTTCGCGTTCGTGTCGGCGATGGTGGGCATCGACCTGTCCCGGCTGAGCGAGGAGATCATCCTCTGGAACACGAAGGAGTTCGGCTTCGTGCGGCTGGACGACTCGTGGTCGACCGGGTCCAGCATCATGCCGCAGAAGAAGAACCCGGACATCGCGGAGCTCGCCCGCGGCAAGGCCGGCCGGCTGGTGGGCGACCTCATCGGGCTGCTCACCACCCTCAAGGGCCTGCCGCTGGCGTACAACCGCGACCTGCAGGAGGACAAGGAGCCGGTCTTCGACCAGGTCTCCACCCTCACCGTGCTGCTGCCCGCGTTCGCGGGGATGGTCCGGACGCTCACGTTCGACACGGCACGGATGGCCGAGCTCGCCCCGCAGGGCTTCTCGTTGGCGACCGACATCGCCGAGTGGCTGGTGCGCCAGGGCGTCCCGTTCCGCGTCGCGCACGAGGTCGCGGGCGCGTGCGTCCGGGTCTGCGAGGAGCGCGGGATCGAGCTGTGGGACCTGTCCGACGCCGACCTCGCCGCGATCTCGGAGCACCTGACGCCGGGCGTGCGCGAGGTGCTGAGCGTCGAGGGCTCCGTGGCCTCCCGCGACGGCGTCGGCGGCACGGCACCCGCGCGCGTCGTCGAGCAGGTCGAGGCCGCCAAGGAGCGGTCCGCCGAGTTCCGCATCTGGGCGGACAGCTGAGCCGACCCGTTCCCCGGCCCGGGCACCGTCGGCCGCACGCTCCCTCGGGGCGTGCGGCCGTCGCCGTCCGGGGCGGTCGCGAAGGACGCACGGACGAGACGCGGCAGCGGGTACGGTCGGCGGGCCGGAGGAAGGAGCGGGCGTGACGACGAGCGAGGACGTGCTGGACGCGCTCGTGGCGCGCGTGCACACGGCGGAGCCGCGGCTCCCGGGGCCCGCGGCGCCGGAGCCGTGGCGGCGCACGCGGCTCGTGTGCGTCGACGGGCCGGCGGGCTCGGGCAAGACGACGCTCGCGACGCAGCTCGCCCTGCGGTTCGCGTGCCAGGTCGTGCACCTGGACGACCTCTACGAGGGCTGGGAGGCCGGCCCCGACGGCGGCGCGCGTCGCCTGGGGGAGTGGGTCCTCGAGCCTCTCGAGGCGGGCCGTCCGGGCAGGTATCTCCGCTACGACTGGGGGCGGGGCGAGTACGCCGAGGCGCACGACGTCGAGCCCGCCCCGGTCCTCGTCGTCGAGGGCTGCGGCGCCGGGGCCCGCCAGGTCGACGGCCGGGCCGCGCTGCGGGTGTGGGTGGAGGCCGACGACGCGGTGCGCCTCTCCCGCGGCCTCGCGCGCGACGGGTCGGACGCCCGCGAGCACTGGCTGCGCTGGATGGCCGACGAACGCACCCACTACGCGACCGAGCGCACGCGCGAGCGTGCCGACGTCCGGCTCGACGGCGTCGGCCGGCTCCTCGAGGCGGTGCGATGACGTCGGCGAGGCGGGTGCAGGACGGTTTTCCCGCAGCGGACGGGGAACCGCAGGCGGACGCGGTGGCGGCGGGCGCGGGCCTGGTCGTCCCGGGCCGCGCCTGGTTCGCGCGGGACGTGCACGTCGTCGCGCACGACCTGCTCGGGGCGCTGCTCACCCGCCGCACGCCGGACGGTGCGGTGACGGTGCGGCTCACGGAGGTCGAGGCGTACGCGGGCACGGCCGACCCGGGGTCGCACGCGTACCGGGGCGAGACGGCGCGCAACCGGACGATGTTCGGCGAGCCCGGTCGCGTCTACGTCTACCGGCACCTGGGGCTGCACCACTGCATGAACGTCGTGTGCAGCCCGCCGGGCGAGGCGTCGGCCGTGCTGCTCCGGGCGGGCGAGGTGGTCGAGGGGGCCGACCTCGCGCGCGAGCGGCGCGCGGCCGCGGGCGTGACGCGGTCCGACGTCGACCTGGCGCGCGGCCCGGCCCGCCTGACCGTCGCGCTCGCGATCGACCGGGACGACGACGGCGCGGACGTCACCGATCCGGGCGGCGCCCTGGTGCTGCGGGTGCCGCGGCCCCGGGACCGCACCGACGGTGCCGGTCGCGAGGTCGCCACGGGTCCTCGCGTCGGCGTGAGCGGCGAGGGCGGCCGCGCCGACCTGTTCCCCTGGCGGGCGTGGCTGGCCGGCGAGCCCACCGTCTCGGCGTACCGGGCGGCGGAATCACGGCGCCGACGGCGGTAGGCGTCGGGCACACTAGGAGGGCGGCCCGCCCGGGCCGCGATCCCTTTCCCCGAGGAGCACACGGTGACCGACGTTCTCGACGAGCTGCACTGGCGAGGCCTGGTGGCGCAGTCCACCGACGAGGCCGCGCTGCGTTCTGCGCTGGCCGAGGGACCCGTCACCTATTACGCGGGCTTCGACCCGACGGCGCAGAGCCTGCACGTCGGGCACATGGTCCAGCTGCTGAACATGCGCCGGCTCCAGCTGGCGGGGCACCGTCCGCTCGCGCTGGTCGGAGGCGCGACGGGTCTCATCGGCGACCCGCGCCCGACCACGGAGCGGTCGATGCAGTCGCGCGACGTCGTCGCGGGCTGGGTCGAGCGCATCCGGGGTCAGATCGAACCGTTCCTGGACTTCGAGGGCCCGGCGGCGGCGCGCATGGTCAACAACCTCGACTGGACCGGGGCCATGTCCGCGATCGACTTCCTGCGCGACGTCGGCAAGCACTTCCGGGTGGGCACGATGCTGGGCAAGGACATCGTCGCCCGGCGCCTGCGCTCGGACGAGGGCATCAGCTACACCGAGTTCAGCTACCAGGTGCTGCAGGGCATGGACTTCCGGGAGCTGTACGAGCGCCACGGGTGCACGCTGCAGCTCGGGGGCAACGACCAGTGGGGCAACCTGCTGTCCGGCGTCGAGCTCATCCGCAAGACGGACGGCGCGGCCGTGCACGCCCTGACGTCGCCCCTCATCACCAAGGCCGACGGCACCAAGATGGGCAAGTCCGAGGGCGGCGCCGTCTGGCTCGACCCGGAGCTCACGAGCCCGTACGCCTTCTACCAGTTCTGGGTGAACACGGCGGACGCGGACGTCGTGAAGTACCTCAAGGTCTTCACCTTCCGCTCCAGGGAGGAGATCGAGGCGCTCGAGCGGGAGGTGGCCGAGCGGCCGTTCGCCCGCGAGGCGCAGCGGGCGCTGGCCGGCGACCTCACCACCCTCGTGCACGGTCAGGCGGCGACGGACGCCGTCATCTCGGCGAGCCAGGCCCTGTTCGGCCGGGGCGAGCTGCGAGGCCTGGACGAGGAGACCCTCGGTGCCGCCGTCGCGGAGCTCCCGCGCACGACGGCGAAGGCGGGCGACCTGGTCGTCGACGCGTTCGTGGGCTCGGGCCTGGTCGCATCGAAGGCCGCCGCCCGACGCGCGATCTCTGAGGGCGGCGCGTACGTGAACAACGCGAAGGTCGAGTCGGAGGACGCCGCGCTGCGGACCGAGGACCTGCTGCACGGCCGGTACGCCGTCCTGCGTCGGGGCAAGCGGACCCTGGCGGTGGCCGTCGCGGAGTGACGGCGGCCGTGCCGTCGGACGCGTGACGTCGAGGGCCCCGGGGGAGCACGAGCTCCTCCGGGGCCCTCGCCGTTCGTCGGGCGGCGCCAGGACGGGCGGTCGCCGGGTATCGCCGCAGGTCACAGGGCGATTTGGCACCTGCGCCAGACTGTGTGTAATGTTCTGGTCGTTCGCCCGACAGGGAGAACGGACACCGAGGAGACAGCCGAGCGGCTGGGTACCGGTGGCCGGCCCGGGGCGGACACCCGAATCCTTCTTCACGAGGTCGACGAGTGCGCCCTCGTTCGGGACCGGGACGTTCGAACCCAGCACTTCAGGCCGACGGCCGGGAGTTGACGGGGAAGAACGAACCGAGTAAGTTTGAGGGGTTGCCCCGGCGGGGTTGGAGCCGAGAGTGGTTCTGGTTCTGCGGTGTGCGTCGGTTGTTTGAGAACTCAACAG
>NZ_JBHXAW010000248.1:0-6610 GCF_042726645.1 Isoptericola sp. NPDC060257 | reverse complement strand
TCTCCGGCCTCACCGCGCAGACGGTGTTCGGCCGAGAGAGCACGCCCCGGGGCAAGAAGAAGGACGCCGGCCCGGTCGTGGAGTCCGTCACCCTCGGCGTGCTCGACGACGGCGAGCGCCGCCTCGTGACGGTCAGCGGCTCCGTCGTCGTCGGCTGACGGATCTGCTGGCTGATCTGCTGAACGGCCCCGCCCCCGTCGGGACCGCCCGGCCGGGCGCATAGGCTGTCGGCATGCCCACCGCCGCGTCGCTGGTCGACCTCGAGAACCTCCGCACCGACGTCGACACCAGGGTCGAGGAGCACCTCGACGCCCTCGCCCGGGAGGTCGCCTCCATCGGCGACGCGGCGACCGCGCTGACCGACCAGGCGCCCGTGCTGCTCCGCGGGGGCAAGCGCCTGCGGGCAGCGTTCTGCTACTGGTCCTACCGGGCCCACGGCGGCGCCCCGGTCGGTCCCGAGCGGGACGCGGTGGTGCGGGCCGGGGCGGCGCTCGAGCTGTTCCAGGCCGCCGCCCTGCTGCACGACGACGTCATGGACGCCTCGGACACGCGGCGTGGCGAGCCCACCGCCCACCGCGCCTTCGAGGCGCGGCACGCCGCGGCCGGCTGGGCGGGATCGGCAGAGCGGTTCGGCACGTCCGCCGCGATCCTGCTCGGCGACCTGTGCCTCGTCGCGTGCCAGCGCGAGATCGCGGCCGCGGTCGCCGACCTGCCCACGGAGCGCGCGGCCGCGGCCCGCGCGCTGTTCGACGCCATGCAGACCGAGGTCGTCGTGGGCCAGTACCTCGACGTCCTCGTCCAGGCCGAGCCGTGGGGCCTGGACCCCGCGGCCGACGAGGAGCGCGCCCGGGACGTCCTGCGCGCCAAGTCGGCGCGCTACTCGGTCGAGCGCCCGCTCGTGCTCGGCGCGGTCCTCGCGGGGGCGTCGCCCGCGCACGTGGCCGCCGTCTCGGACGCCGGGCTGCCGCTCGGGGAGGCGTTCCAGCTCCGCGACGACGTGCTGGGCGTGTTCGGCGACCCGTCGGTGACGGGCAAGCCCGCCGGCGACGACCTGCGCGAGGGCAAGCGCACCGTGCTGGTGGCCCGCACGCTGGCGGCCGCGGGCGCGGGCGACCGCGACCTCGTCGTCGCGCGCCTCGGCGACCCCGACCTGGACGGCGCCACCGTCGAGCGGCTGCGCGGGGTCATCGCCGGCTCGGGGGCGCTCGACGGCGTCGAGGCCCTCATCGACACGCTCGCGGACGGCGCCCTGGACGCGCTGTCCGCGGCCGGGCTCGCCCAGCCCGGCCGCGAGGTCCTCCTGGACCTGGCGCGGGCCGCCGTCGACCGGGCGGCCTGACCCTCCGACCGTCCCTCCGACGGTCCCTCCGACCGCAGGGACCGGGCGTCAGAGCAGCGCCTGGGCCACCCGACGCACCTCGGCACGACGGCCGGCGCGCAGCTCCCCGATCGGGGTGGCGCCGATCGACGGCTCGGTCTCGAACAGCCAGCGCAGGATGGCGGCGTCGTCCAGCCCGACGTCCGAGAGCACCAGCACGGTGCCGCGCAGCGTGTGCAGCACGTGGGGCGCCCCGTCGTCGGTCACGAGGAATGCGGCGGGCACCTGGAACGTGTTGCGGTCGCCCCGCTTGACCCCGACGAGGGTCCGCTCCGAGACCAGCCCGCGCACCTTGGACACCTGGGTCCCGAGGACCTCCGCCACGTCGGGCAGGGTGAGCCACTCGTCCACGAGGGACTCCAGGGCGGCGCGGTCGTCGGTGCGGTCGTCGGTGCTGTCGGGGACGGGGGCGCCGGGCTCCGGCGCGGTGGTGTCGCTCACCGGGCCAGCCTACGGGCCTGCCGAACCGGGCGCCCCTACACTCGTCGCGTGGCCATCACGACGACCGACCCGATGCTCGGCCGCCTGGTCGACGGGCGGTACGAGATCGTCGCGCGCGTCGCCCGAGGGGGCATGGCCACCGTGTACCGGGCCACCGACCGGCGGCTCGACCGTGAGGTCGCCGTCAAGGTGATGCACCCGCACCTCGCGGACGGGGTGGACGGCGCCGCCTTCGTGTCCCGCTTCCGCCGCGAGGCTCGCGCCGCCGCCCGGCTCACCCATCCCGGCGTCGTGGCGGTCTACGACCAGGGCGTCGACGGCGACACCAGCTATCTCGCGATGGAGTACGTGCCGGGCACCAACCTGCGTCGCGAGCTGCACACGTCCGGCGCCCTCACCCTGGGCCGAGCGCTCGACGTCGTGGCGCAGGTCCTCGCGGCCCTCGCCGCGGCGCACCGCAAGGGCCTCGTCCACCGGGACGTCAAGCCGGAGAACGTGCTCGTCGTCGGCGACGACGCCGTCCCTGGCGGCACCGCCCAGGACGACGCGCCCGGCGGCACCCCGCCGGGGACGCGGGTCAAGGTCGCCGACTTCGGCCTCGCCCGCGCGGTCACCGAGGTGACCACCACCGCCACCGGCACCGTCCTGGGCACGGTCGCGTACCTGGCCCCCGAGGTGATCACCAGCGGCACCTGCGACGCCCGCACCGACGTCTACGCGGTCGGGGTGCTCGCGTACGAGCTCGTCACCGGCACCCTGCCGTATGCGGGCGAGACGCCGATCCAGGTCGCCTTCCACCACGTGCACGAGGACCTCCCTGCACCGTCCGCGCTCGTGGACTGGCTGCCAGCCGAGGTCGACGCGCTCGTCGCGTCCTTCGCGGCCCGGGACGCCGGCCAGCGCCCGCCGGACGCGGGTGCCGCCCTCGCGGCCGTCGAGGCGCTGCGCTCGTCGCTCGACGCCGACGTGCTCGCGCGCCGCGCGGAGCGGCCCGCCGACGGCCCCTCCGACGCCGAAGGCCCGAGCGCCTCGAGCGGGACCGGCGGCGCGCCGCCCGACCACGAGGACGACGGGCGCACGGGGACGGACGCGGTCGACGAGATCCCGACGGCGTTCTTCCAGGAGGTGTCGGCGAGCGCGCCGGCACAGCCCACGGACCGGCTCGTCGAGCAGCCCACCGAGGCGTACCGCCGCCCCTCCCGCCGTCGCCGCGCGGTCGCGTGGACCCTCACCCTGGTGCTCGTGCTGGCCGGCGGCGGGCTGGGCACCTGGTGGTGGTTCGCGGACGGCCCCGGGGCGTGGACCTCGGTGCCGACCGGCGTCGCCGGAGTCGCTGCCGACGACGCCCGCGCCGTCCTCGAGGACGCCGGGCTCGGCACGACGACGAGCCGCGTCTTCGACGACGACGTCCCGGAGGGCTCGGTCGTGACGAGCGTGCCCGCGCCCGGCGACCGGGTGCGCACCGACGGCTCCGTGGAGCTGGTCGTGTCCCGCGGCGTGCAGATGCTCACGGTGCCCGACGACCTGGTCGGCGCCGGCGACAAGGACGCCACCGCGGCGCTGGAGGACGCCGGCTTCACGGTCGGCGACCCCGCCCGGTCGTACGACGACGAGGCCCCCCGGGGCCAGGTGCTCGACGTGTCGGTGGACGAGGGGTCGCGCCAGCGGCACGACACCGTCGTGACGCTCACCGTCTCCGACGGCCCCGCCCCCGTGCAGGTGCCGCAGGAGGTGGGCAAGGAGAAGGACGCTGCCGTCACCGACCTCGAGGGCCTGGGGCTCGTCGTCGAGCTGGCCGACCCGGAGTACTCCGAGGACGTCCCGAAGGGGCACGTGCTGGCGCAGGACCCGAAGGAGGGGGCCACCGCGCACCGCACCGACACGGTGACCCTGACGATCTCGCAGGGGCCGCCCCTGGTCGAGGTGCCGAACGTGGTGGGCAAGCACACCGAGCCTGCCCGCAAGGCGCTGGAGAAGGCCGGCTTCGTGGTCAAGGAGAACACCTACCTCGGCGGCATCCTGGACACCGTCCGGTTCCAGGACCCCACCGGCAAGGCGCCGAAGGGCAGCACGGTGACCGTCACCGTCTGGTGAGCGTCACCAGCTCGTCAGCATCTCCGCGACGCGGAACGCCATCTCGAGCGACTGCTGGTGGTTGAGGCGCGGGTCGACCAGCGTCTCGTACCGCAGCGCCAGCCCGGCGTCGTCGATCTCCTCGCTGCCGCCCAGCACCTCGGTGACGTCGTCGCCCGTGAGCTCCATGTGCAGCCCGCCGGGCACGGTGCCGAGGGCGCGGTGCACCTCGAAGAAGCCCGTGACCTCGTCCAGCACGTCGGTGAACCGGCGCGTCTTGTAGCCGCTGTCGGAGGTGATCGTGTTGCCGTGCATCGGGTCGGTCACCCAGGTGACGGCCACGCCCGCGGCGGTGACCTTCTCGACGACCTCGGGCAGCACGTCGCGCACCTTGCCCGCGCCCATACGGGTGACGAACGTGAGCCGGCCGGGGGTGTTGCCCGGGTTGAGCCGCGCCGCCAGCGCCAGGGCGTCGTCGGCCGACGTCGTCGGGCCGAGCTTGACCCCGACGGGGTTGGCGACGCGCGAGAGGAACTCCACGTGCGCGCCGTCGAGCTGACGGGTGCGCTCGCCGATCCACAGGAAGTGGGCCGAGGTCGCGTAGGCCTCGCCGGTCCGGGCGTCGACCCGGGTCAGCGCCCGCTCGTAGTCGAGGATGAGCGCCTCGTGGCTGAGGTAGAACTCCACCGAGCGCAGGGCGTCGAAGTCCGCCCCGCAGGCCTCCATGAAGCGGATGGCGCGGTCGATCTCCGCCGCGGTGCGCTCGTACCGCGCGTAGGCGGGGTTGCGCATGAACCCGCGGTTCCACTCGTGCACCCGGCGCAGGTCGGCGTGGCCACCCTGGGTGAAGGCCCGCACGACGTTCGCCGTCGCCGACGAGATCCGGTACGCCTGCTCGAGGCGCACCGGGTCGGGCGTGCGCGACTCCGGGGTGAACTCGTGCCCGTTGACCATGTCGCCGCGGTAGGCGGGCAGCGTCACGCCGTCGCGGGTCTCGAGGTCGGACGACCGCGGCTTGGCGTACTGCCCCGCGAGCCGCCCCATCTTCACCACGGGCGTGCTCGCGCCGTGGGTGAGCACCACCGCCATCTGCAGGATGGTGCGCATCTTGTTGCGGATGCGGGTCGCGTTCGCGTCCGCGAACGTCTCCGCGCAGTCCCCGCCCTGCAGCAGGAACGCCTCGCCGCGGCCTGCCGCGGCGAGACGTTCCGTGAGCAGCCGGGCCTCGGCCGGCACCACGAGGGGCGCCGCCTGGGAGAGCCGCCCCGCCACCGCCGCGAGCGCCTCGGCGTCCGGCCACACGGGCTGCTGGCGCGCCTCGAGGGTCCGGAACCGGTCCAGGCCCTCGGGATCGCTCCCGGGCGCCACGGTGTCGACGGCGGTGGTCATGCGGGCTGCTCCTGCCTCTGGCTCGGTGGTCGGCGGGTCGCCGTCGTCAGTGCGCGGCGGGCTTCGCGGGCACCAGCGGCTGGCCGATGCCCTCGAGGATCTCGCCGAACCACGGCTGGCTGACGTCGAACGCCTTGCCGCCGGCGATGCGCGGGAACGCGATCGCCTTGAGGCGGTCGCCGTCCTCCTCGTCGTGGCCGATGACGCCGGCCTCGCCGCGCAGCGCGCACTCGACGGCGAGGTCCGTCATCGACTTGATGAGGCGCAGGTCCTCGGCGTTCGCGGCCGCGGCGCGCGAGTAGTAGCCCGACTTCTGGACCATGACCTTCTCGGCGCCCAGCTTCTCCGCGAACTGCTTCGCGAACCACTGGCCGGGGTTGATGGTGTCGAGCTTGACGTGCCCGAACGGGTCGCGCGGCACCTCCTCGCCGGCGGCCTCGAGCTGCTGCACGATCTCGTTCATCCCCGCGCCCTCGGACAGGAAGATGTTGACGTTGCCGATCTCGTCCATGACGGCACGCAGGCGCGCCGCCTCGGCGTCGATGTCGATCTCCAGCTCGGGCAGGAAGACGGCGTGCACGTCCCAGCGCTCGCGCGTCAGGCCGAGGGCCGGGGCCCACTCCTGGGCGTCGAGCCACGAGCGGTACTCCTTCGCGGCGGCCGCCGTGAGCCAGCCGCAGTGCCGGCCCATGACCTCGTGCACGATGAGCATGCGCGGACCCGAGCGGTGCTCGCCGATGACGTTCGCGGCGAAGCCCGCGGCCTCCTCGGCGGCGGTCCAGGCGCCGAGGGACTGCTTGATCGGCACCACGTCGTTGTCGATCGTCTTGGGCAGGCCCACGACGGTGAGCTCGTAGCCGTTGTCGTGCAGGTACGCGGCGAGGTCGGCGGCCGTGGTGTTCGTGTCGTCGCCACCGATGGTGTGCAGCACGTCCACGCCGTCGGCCTTGAGCTGCTCGGCCGCGACCTCCAGCGGGTTCTGGCCCTCCTGCACGAGGCCCCGCTTGACGCAGTCCGCGGCGTTGGTCAGCTTGACGCGCGAGTTGCCGATGGGCGAGCCGCCGAAGCGGTGCAGGATGCCGGCCTGCTTGCGGCCCTCCTCGTCGACCACGATCTTCGTGCCCGTGAGGAGCCCGTGGTAGCCGTACTGGTAGGCGATGATCTCGATCGACGGGTCGAGCTCCGTGTAGCGCTCGATGAGGCCGCCGACGGCGGAGGACAGGCAGGGCGCGAAGCCGCCGGCGGTCAGGAGAGCCACGCGACGAACCGACATGACAGGGGCTACCTCTCGGTGGGGGACGAACAGCGACTCCATCCTAGGCTGTCTCT
>NZ_JBHXAW010000247.1:0-6621 GCF_042726645.1 Isoptericola sp. NPDC060257 | reverse complement strand
CCACCTCGCGGGGTGCCTCCCGGCGTCGGGGGGCGGGTGGGGGGGGGGCCCGGCGGGCGGGGTACCCCGCCGGACACCGGGTCGGGAGCGCGTTACTGGGCGCCGCCGAGCTTGCCGAGGATGACGCCCGAGGACGGGCCCTGCCACGACGGCGGGAACATGTACATGTCGTCCTCCGTGGGCCAGCCGGCGAACTTCGTCGTGTTGAAGAACGTCTGCGTGCCGTTCACGACGATCGGGATGTACGGCAGGTCCTCGACGATGTGCTCCTGGACGGTGGCGTAGGCCTCCTTCTTGGCGGCCTCGTCGTTCGTGTGGGAGGCGGCCTCGACGGCGGCGTTCACCTCGTCGTTGTCGTAGCGGGAGATGTTCCACTCGCCCGGCTCGAGCGCGGTGCCGACCTTCTGGGTGTAGTCGCCGGTGAACCACTCGCGGTAGATCTGGAACGGGTCGGCCAGCGAGGTGCCGACGACGCCGCCCATGATCAGCTCGAACTCGCCGGAGACGCGCGCGTCGGCGAACTCGTTCCAGGAGATCGTGGACGCGGTGACCTTGAGGCCCGCGGCCTTGGCCTGCTCCTCGATGAGCTTGGCGGCGTTGTTGAAGTCCGACCAGCCGTCGACGGAGGTCAGCGTCAGGTCGATCGGCTTGCCGTCCTTGCCGTAGAAGCCGTCGGCGTCCTTGGTGTAGCCGGCCTCCTCGAGGATCTTCCCGGCGGCCGCGGCGTCGGCGCTCTGCGGCGACTCCTTCGGCATGCCGTCCGCGATCCACTTGTCGTCGCGGCCGAGCAGCGCGAACGTCGGCGAGATCGGCTTGGCGAGCCCGACGAACGCCTTCTCGGTGATCGCGGAGCGGTCGATGGCGGCGTCGAGCGCCTGGCGGACGGCGACGTCCGTCTGGGCGCCCTCGCAGCCCAGGTCGGTGTTGGAGCACGTGTACAGCACGACGGGGTCGACGGGCGTGTTGACGTACCCGAAGCCACCGGTCGAGGTGATCCGCTCGGGATCCGGCACGAACATCGTGGTCCAGTCGATCTGCCCGGTGGTGAGCAGGTCCTCCGCGGACTGGTTGGCGTCGATGCCGACGTAGCGCAGGGAGGCGACCTTCGGCGCCCCGCCCCAGTAGTCGGGGTTGGCCTTCGCCGTGTACGCGGCGTTGGACGCCGTGTCGAGCATGTACGGGCCCGTGCCGACCGGGGACTCCGCGTTGTCCCACGCCACGAGCCCGGTGAGGGCGTTGCCCTCGGCGTCCTCGCCGGAGTCCTTCTCGTGCTCGGAGAACACGTGCTTCGGCACGATGTACGTGCTGCCGAGGATCGCGAACTCGTTCGCGAACGCCGGCTCGTCGAAGGAGAACACCACGGTGGACTCGTCCTGCGCGACCGCGTCCTTGAGGTAGACGGGCTTGGCGGTGTCGTTCGTGAACGAGTACACGACGTCGTCCGCCGTGAACGGCTGGCCGTCGTTCCACTGCACCCCGCTGCGGAGCTTCACCGTGAGCTCGGTACCGTCCTCGTTCCACTCGAACGACTCGGCGAGCATCGGCGTGGGGTCCACGTCCTGGAGCTTGTTGTACGCGAACAGCGACTCGTAGATGCCGCCGTTGGCGAGGTGCAGCACGCCCACCGCGTAGGGGTTGAAGTTGGGGGTGATCGGGGTCTGCGAGCCCGCCCAGATCACGAGCTCCTGGTCGGTGGCCTGCCCCTCGGCCGCGGGGGCGCTGGTGCCGTCGCCACCGTCGTTGCCCTCGGCGGAACCGGAGCACCCGGCGGCCAGGAGGGTCACGCTGGTCAGGGCGGCGGCGGCTGCGAGCCACCGTCCGCGGATCTTCCCTCGGATCATCGTTGGTCCTTCCAGTCGGCAGCGCACCCTCACGCCGCGATCGCTCACGCTTAGGGAAGGAACCTTAACGAATAGTCACAGGGACGGCGCTAGACCTTGAATCGTTATAAGGCAGGAGTGTTATCAAAACGTCACCTGGGCGCCTGCCCGGGAACCGGGCTGCGCGAGGACCGAGCCGGCCACGGCAGGGCGCGGACCCGTCACGTCCCCGCGCCCGCCGTCGTCGGTCGGGTGAGGCCCGATCCTCGCCTCGGCCCAGAACCCCTCTCCCAGGAGCGACCATGACCGCGAACCACCACCACGAGCGCGCGATCCAGGAGCTGCTGAGGTCTCTCGTCCGCGCCCTGCGCGCCAAGGACCTCGACGCGGTGCGCGGGGTCTACGCACCCGACGTCGTCTCGTTCGACGTCGAGCCCCCGCTGCAGCACGTCGGGATCGACGCCAAGCTGCGGAACTGGGTGCAGGTGTTCGACGCCTTCGCGACCGTCGACTACGAGCTGCGCGACCTCGCCCTGACCGTCGACGAGCACGTCGCCTTCGGGCACGCCTTCGGCCGGCTCAGCGGCACCCTCGCCGATGGCACGTCCGTGCCCGGGACGTGGGTCCGCGGCACGTTCGGCCTGCGTCGCGACGGTGGGCGCTGGCTGGTCGCGCACGACCAGGTGTCCGTCCCCGTGGACGTGCGCACCGGGGCCGCGGCCGTCGACCTCGAGCCCTGACCCGGGAGAGTCGGGCCTCCCCGGCCGCGTCGTCAGCCCAGCGTGAAGAGCACCCGTCGGTCGGGCACCGACGCCTCTGCCAACGTCGCGCGGACGCGCTCGCCCAGCGGCAGCCCGACGCCCTCGATGCGTGCCCGCACGGCCGGCGCCTCGAGCATGACCTCGCCGCGCTGCGGGCCGTCCGGCGCGCCTTCCTCGCCGTCGCCGCGCACGTCGACGACGACGCCGTCGAAGGCCTGTCCCTCGCGCCCGGCGAGCAGCGCCGCCTCGACGACGTCCACGCAGCCGCGCTCGAACGCACCCGCCGTGCGGGAAGCCGCCGCCATCGTCTCGGGCAGGGTGGGGAGCGCCTCGGTCACCCAGGCGGGCGGCTCCTTGCCGGCGGCGTGCGCGAGGCACACCTCCGTGGCGTAGCGGTCGGCGAGCCGCCGGAGCGGCGCCGTCACGTGGGCGTACTCGGCCGCGATCGCCGCGTGCCGGGCGTCCGCGGGCAGCGCGACCGGCGGCCCGCCGTCGGGCCCCGGCACGCCGAACGCCAGGTAGCCCGCGCCCCGGAAGAGCGACGTCGCCTCGGCGAGGAAGGCCGCGTGGGTGGGACGACGCGACTCGAGCGTCGGGACGAGCTGCGCATACGAGACCTCGTCGGGCCAGTCGATGCCGAGGGCCGCGGCCGTGCGGCGCAGGCGCGCGACGTCGCGGTCGTCCGCAGGGGGCAGCGTGCGCAGCAGGCCGATGCCCGCCTCCCGCATCATGGCCGCCGCGGCGATGCCGGTGAGCAGCGAGATCTGCGCGTTCCAGCCCTCGACGGGGAGGGTGCGCCGCAGCTCGAGCGTGAACGACCCGTCGGGCCCGGACGCGATCTCCTGCTCGGGGACCTCCAGCGACACCCCGCCGCGGTCCCGCTCGCGCTCCTGCCGCAGGCGGCCCACGTCCGCCAGCAGGGACAGGGAGTCCGACGCCGTCCCCGCGTCGAGCTGGCCCTGGACCTCGCCGTAGGTGAGGCGGGCGCGCGACCGCACGGTCGCGCGGGTCACGGAGCTGCTGGTGATCTCGCCGTCCGCGTCGAGCCCGATCGTCCACAGGACGGCCGGACGGTCCTCGTCGGGCAGCAGGCTCGCGGCCCCCTCGGAGAGGACGGGCGGGTGCAGCGGGGTGCGCACGTCCGGGCCGTAGACGGTGGTGCCGCGACGGTGGGTCTCGGCGTCGAGCGCGCCGCCCGGTCGGACGAACGCGGCGACGTCCGCGATGGCGTACCGGACGATGTACCCGCGGCCGGACGACGCGACGTGCACGGCCTGGTCGAGGTCCATGGAGCCGGGCGGGTCGATGGTCACGAGCTCGACGTCGCGGCGGTCCTGACGGCCCTGCCGTCCCTTGCCCCCGAGAGCCGACCCGCCGTCGGCGGCGGACTTCTCCGCCTCGTCCCGCACCTGGGCCGGGAACATCGCGGGCAGGCCGACCTCGGCGCGGAGCGCGGCGAGGGCGTCGGCGACCTCGGCCGGGCCCGCCTGGGCGAGATGGAGCTGACGCGTCGGCACCGCTCGACCGTAACGGCGCACGCCGGGTGCCGCGCGGCGAGGGGCCGGACCGTGAGGCACAGCACGGCACGGCGGACGCCCGGGTTTTCGACAGGCTCCGCCGCGGCCAGATATCTTGATGTCAAACAATCTCTCGTCCACCACTGCCCTGCCTAGGGAGCATCGCCGCATGACCACCGAGTCCCGGCCCGAGGCCGCCACGATCATCTACACGCACACCGACGAGGCGCCGCTGCTCGCGACGTACTCGTTCCTCCCGATCGTCGAGGCGTATGCCGCCCAGGCCGGGGTCACGCTCGAGACGCGCGACATCTCCCTCGCGGGCCGCATCCTCGCCCAGTTCCCCGAGCGGCTCACCGACGACCAGCGCATCGGCGACGCGCTCGCCGAGCTGGGCGCGCTGGCCACCACCCCCGGCGCCAACATCATCAAGCTGCCGAACATCTCGGCGTCCGTGCCGCAGCTCAAGGCCGCCGTCGCCGAGCTGCAGGCCCAGGGCTACGACGTCCCGAGCTACCCCGAGGACCCGCAGACCGACGCCGAGAAGGACGTGCGCGCCCGGTACGACAAGGTCAAGGGCTCGGCCGTGAACCCGGTGCTGCGCGAGGGCAACTCGGACCGCCGCGCCCCCGCCTCGGTGAAGAACTACGCGAAGGCGCACCCGCACCGCATGGGCGCCTGGTCGGCCGACTCGAGGACGAACGTCGCGACGATGGGCGAGAACGACTTCTTCTCCAACGAGAAGTCCGTCGTGGTCCCCGCCGACGACACCCTGACGATCCGCCTGGTCACCCCGGCCGGCACGACCGTCCTCAAGGACGGACTGAAGGTCGAGGCGGGCGAGGTCGTCGACGCGACCTTCATGTCCGTCGCGGCGCTGAACACCTTCCTCGCCGAGCAGGTCGCCCGCGCCAAGGCCGAGGGCGTGCTGTTCTCCGCGCACCTCAAGGCCACGATGATGAAGGTCTCCGACCCGATCATCTTCGGCCACGTGGTGCAGGCGTTCTTCCCCGCCCTGTTCGAGAAGTACGGCGACGAGCTCAAGGCCGCGGGCATCTCCCCCAACGACGGCCTCGGCTACCTGCTGTCCACGGTCGACACGCTGCCCCACGGCGCGGAGATCCGCGCCGCCGTCGAGCAGGGCCTCGCCGACGGCCCGGCCCTCGCGATGGTGGACTCCGACCGTGGCATCACCAACCTGCACGTGCCGTCCGACGTCATCATCGACGCCTCCATGCCCGCGATGATCCGCGGCGGCGGCCACATGTGGGGCCCCGACGGCAAGGAGCACGACACGCTCGCCGTCATCCCCGACTCGTCGTACGCCGGCGTCTACCAGACCGTCATCGACGACTGCCGCGCGAACGGCGCCCTCGACCCGGCCACCATGGGCTCCGTGCCCAACGTGGGCCTCATGGCCAAGAAGGCCGAGGAGTACGGCTCGCACGACAAGACGTTCGAGATCCCCGCGGACGGCACCGTCGAGGTCGTGAACGCGGCCGGTGACGTGCTGCTGAGCCACGACGTCCAGGCCGGCGACATCTGGCGCGCCTGCACCACCAAGGACGTCGCGATCCGCGACTGGGTCAAGCTCGCCGTCAACCGCGCCCGCGCCACCGGCTCCCCCGCCGTGTTCTGGCTCGACGCGCAGCGCGGCCACGACGCACAGCTCATCGCCAAGGTCGAGGAGTACCTGGGCGACCACGACACCGACGGCCTCGACATCCACGTGATGGCGCCGGCCGAGGCCACGGCGTTCTCCCTGGCGCGCATCCGCCAGGGCCTCGACACCATCTCGGTGACGGGCAACGTGCTCCGCGACTACAACACGGACCTGTTCCCCATCCTCGAGCTGGGGACGTCGGCCAAGATGCTGTCGGTCGTGCCGCTGATGAACGGCGGCGGCCTCTTCGAGACCGGCGCCGGCGGCTCCGCCCCGAAGCACGTGCAGCAGCTCCTCGCGGAGAACTACCTGCGCTGGGACTCGCTGGGCGAGTTCTTCGCGCTGGCCGCGTCGTTCGAGCACCTGGCGACCGTCACCGGCAACGCGCGCGCCCAGGTGCTCGCCGACACCCTCGACCGCGCCACGGGCACGTTCCTCGACCAGGACAAGTCCCCGACGCGGCGCGTCGGCGGCATCGACAACCGCGGCTCGCACTTCTACCTCGCCCTGTACTGGGCGCAGGAGCTCGCCGCGCAGTCGGACGACGCCGAGCTGGCCGCCGCGTTCGGCCCGCTCGCGGCGTCGCTCGCCGAGCAGGAGCGGACGATCGTCGACGAGCTCGTCGGCGTCCAGGGCTCGCCCGCCGACATCGGCGGCTACTACCGCCCCGACGCCGCCAAGGCCGCCGCGGTGATGCGCCCGTCCGCCACCTTCAACACGGCGCTCGAGGCACTCTGACGCCGAGGTAGTTCGCAAGTCGGCGAGGGAGCACGGGCGCCCATGCCATGAGGCCGAGCAGCACCATCGCGTAGCAGGAGAAACCCGCGTAGTGGCAGAAGAACGTGCGCCCGTGAGCGCGC
>NZ_JBHXAW010000246.1:0-6677 GCF_042726645.1 Isoptericola sp. NPDC060257 | reverse complement strand
CCGTTCGCGGCGTGGGTCGTGGAGATGGAGCCGGCGCCCGACTCCATCGCCTTGATCATCGCCCAGACCTCCTTGCCGCGGACCTCACCGACGATCTGCCGCGACAGGTTGAACCGGAACGAGTTGTAGATGGCCTCGTCGAGCGTGAACTCGCCCGCCTGGCGCCCGTCGGCGCCGATCTCGCCGGAGCCGGGGCGCGCCTCCCAGGCGTGGACCACGTCGTGCACCTCGGGCAGCTCGTGCAGGTGGAGCTCGAACTCCGTCTCGAACGTGCCGATCTGCTCGTACCGCGGGATCTCCGCGCACAGCGCGCGCACGATCGTCGTCTTGCCGGCGCCCTGCGGCCCCGCGACGACGATCGACTTCTTCGCCCGGACGGCCGCGCGCAGGAACGACGCCTGCACGGCCGACATCATCCCGAGCTCCACCAGCCGGTCGAGCTCGACCTTGCGCATCCGGTGCCGACGGATCACGACCGACGTGTTCGCGGTGACCCACGACGCGGCCGCCAGACGGGAGCCGTCGTCGAGCCGCATGTGCAGGTGCGGGCTGGCCGGGGAGAAGCTGCGCGCGTTGGAGTCGGAGCGCGTCGCGATGAACGCGAGGTTCTCGCGCAGCTCCTGGTCGGAGTCCGCGACGGGCTCCACCTTCACGAGCTCGCCCGTGGTCTTCTCGACCCAGGCGTTGTCGTGCGGGCTGATGATGATGTTCTCGACGTCGTCGGCGTCGACCAGCGGCTGCAGGCGCCCGAGGCCGAACAGCGAGTCGTGGATCGCCTTGGCGAGCACGCGCTGGTGGTCGATGCTCCACGCCGCCCGGCCGTCGTGCAGCAGGTCCGCGGCGGCGTCGTCCAGGATCTCCTGGATGATCGCCCGGCCGAGCTCCCGCTCCGCCTCCAGGTCCTTGCCGCGGTCCTCGCCGAGGCGCTCGGCGAGGCGCGTCGAGGCCAGCCCGCGGAACTCCGCGACCTGCTTCCAGTCGACGCCCTTGGGCTGGGCGAGGAAGTCCGCCCGTCCTGTCGCGCGGGTGGCGTCGTGCGTCGTCACCTGGGTGAGCGTCTGGGCGGGCACTTGGGCGGGCGTCGCACGCTGGAGCGCGCCGGGGGCGGGCTGCCCGGCGGCCGGCCACGGGGGCGGCCCCGCCGCGGGCGGGGCGGCGGGCGCGGCCGTGCGGGCGACGGGCACCGCCGGTGGGTGGTGCACGACGGCGGCGGGCGCGGCGGCGGGACCGCGCGGGGTCGTCGACTCGTCGATCGGCCCGGCCAGCGCGTGCGCGGGGCGGCGCACCACGGTCTGCTCCAGGTCGTCCGACAGCGCGTCGTCGGCCGTGGCGTACGCGGTGAAGATCGGCAGCGAGCTGGGGTCCGGCGGCTGCGTGCTCACAGGGCGCTCCTCTCCGCGCCGAGGGCGAGCTGCTGGCGCGACCGGGCGACGCTCGAGCCGATGCTCTGCACGGCGGCGCGCACCGACTTGTTCAGGCCGGAGGACGAGAACTTCTTGGGGCGCTTGGCCCCCAGCGCGTACACCTCGGCCGAGGCGGGGTCCCAGTCGAGGCCGGCGACGACCGGCACCCGCAGCACCTTCGCGACCTCGCCGCCGCCGTACGGCCTGCCGGGCCCGACGACGAGCGCGCCCAGGCTCTCGATCGCGCCGACGCCGGTGAACGCGTCGCGCAGGCTCTGCGCCCACGAGCTGGCCGCGACGAGCGCGGGCAGCGAGCTGTGCGTCGTGAGGAGGGCCAGGTCCGCCTGCGTGAGCAGCTTGGTCGGGGAGCCGACGAGGCCGAGGCGGCCGGCGTCGACGATCACGTCCTGGCCGTTGCCCTCCAGCGACCTGAACACCGCCGACAGCGGCTCCCAGAGCTCGTCGAGCGCGCGCGACTGCTGGTGGTTCATGGCGCCGGCGAGGTACTGCACCTGGCTGTCGGGGAAGCTCATCAGCGCCCGCGGCAGGTCCTCGGCGAGGGTGCCGTGCCGGTGGGAGACGGCCAGGTCCACGACGGTCGTGTCGGTGGGCATCTGGGCGCCGCCGAAGTAGCCGGCGGGCACGGCGCGCGCGCCGGTGGGGTCGGCGTCCACGAGGACGACGGGGCGGGGCCAGGACAGCGCCAGCGCCAGCGCGCTGGTGGTCACCCCCGGCGAGCCGTTGGCGGACGTCAGGACGATCAGTGCCATGGGCCCGTCACTCCTGGCTGTCGACGACGATCGCGGCGCTGCCCTCGGCGGAGGCCGACGCGACCTGCGGTGCGTCGCTCGCGGCGACCTGCACGTTGACCAGCGTGTTGCCGGTGACGGTGTCGGTCGAGACGCCGACGACGACGCCCTCGACGGTCGCGAGGTCCGCGGTGTCGCCGCCGCCCACGGCGGTGGACACGATCCGCACGTCGTCCCCGGACCGCACCTGGCCGGCGGGCAGCATGGCGGCCGTGACGCTCACGCCCACCACCGAGTTCCCCTCGGACGGCACGGCCGCGTCCGTCACCTGCTCCGCGGTGACGACGCCCCCGGCGACGATGTCGAGCGCCGCGTACTTGCCCACGACGGCCTCGGCGCTGCTCGCCGGCACCGCCTGCAGCGCGGGGTCCACCCCGATCCGCACGGTGACGAGATCGTCGGCGTCGATGACCTGGCCGCGGTGGATCGTCTCGCGGACGGTGAGCACCTCCTGGCTGTTCGACATCGACTGGAAGGCGAACGCGCTCACGAGAGCGCCCACGCACACGAGCACGACGGAGAGCGCGATGAGGGCGGGGCGTCGGCGCATCTTCGGCGGCGGCGCGATCTGCCCTGCCGGCGCGCCGGACGGGTCCGCGCCCCCTTGCCGGCGCGCCCGGGTGTTCTCCGGCACAGGCGTCGTCGTCGTCATGTCGTGAGGGCCTCTCGCTGCAGGTCGGAGCACGGTGTGCTCGTCGGCGGTGTCGTCTCGCCACCGTGAGGAGTTCGTCGAGGTCGTCGGGCTCCACCCGGGCATGCGAGTCGGAGCGCACCTCTAGATACCACGCCGCCGCGTTCGACACAGCGCATCGTCCGCGTCGCGAGACAAGATCGAACGTCTCGCGGACTGAGAAGTTCTCGCTTATCGGACATCCCGCCGGAATGCGGCCGGCAGGTGCCGGATCAGCACTCCGCGCGGCCGCGGCGCCAGTAGCCCATGAAGGCGACCGCCTTGCGGTCGACGCCCTTCTCCGAGACGAGGTACCGGCGCAGCGTCTTGATCGAGCCGGCCTCGCCGGCGAGCCACGCGTAGAGCACGGTGTCCTGCGCGAGGGGCTGGCCGGTCGCGTCGACGGGCACCTCCCAGAGGATGTCCGCGTCGATGTCGACGTCGGGCAGGTCGCCGTCCAGGTCGACGCCCGCGGCGGTCAGCGCCGGGACGTCGCCCTCCGCGGCCAGCAGCTCGGGAACGGCGGGGGCGTCCGCCGACGGGCGCACACCCATGGCGAGCAGCCGGTCCGCGGCCTCCTTCACGGCGGGCACGAGCACGTCGCCGTGCTCGCGGTCCTCGCGCGGCAGCCACGAGATGCGCACGCCGGCGGGGGCGGCCAGGGTCCAGCGGTCCTCGCGGTGCGGGACCTCGAGGAAGACCTCGCCGACGGCGTCGTCGGGCAGGGACTCGCAGATCGCGGCGATCGCCGGGACGGCGGTCTCGTCGCCGGCGAGCAGCACGGCGTGGCTGCGGGCGGGCGGGTTGAACTCGAGCCCGCCGTGCGGCCCGTCCGTGTACGCGGCGTTGGGGCCCATGATGACGAGCGGGGCGCCCGGCTTCGCGCCGTTGGCCCAGCGGGAGGCCGGCCCCGTGTCGCCGTGCAGCACGATGTCGACGTCCACCTCGCGCAGGTCCTGCCGGACGGCGCGCACGGTGTAGGTGCGCAGCGGGTTGCGGCGCTCCTCGGGCAGCGCGCGCCACGAGGTGAACCAGTCGGGGTTCTGCCGGTCGAGGTACTCCCAGCCGCCGCACGGCGCGGGGAGCAGGAACTTGATCCGCTGGTCCTTGCCGTTGTCGGCGAACCCGTCGAGGTCCTCGCCGGTGAACGTGATGCGGATGAACGACGGGCAGAGCCGGGTGACCCGGGAGACGGTGACGTCGAACATGCGGTACGGCTGCTCGGGGACGACGTCCTGCGCGGCGGTCTGGTCGGCGCGCTCGGTCGCCTCGACGGTCTCGGTCACGGTGGTAAGCCTAACCTCACCTCGCCGGGGGTCCGCAACCCCGGGTGACCGTCGTCACACACGTGCTGAGCGACGGCGGGCACCGGCGCGCACCGGCTACGTCGTCGCCTCCACCGCGCCCGGCGCGCGGACCACGACGACCGGGCAGGCCGCCGTCCGCACCAGGGTGTGCGTCGCGGAACCCAGGAGCAGGGACGCGAAGCCGCCGCGCCCGCGCGTGCCCAGCAGGAGCCGCTCGGCGCCCTCCGCCTCGCGGTGCAGCACCCGGACCACCTGACCCTCGCGCGTCTCGCCGAGCACCTCGAGCGCCCCTTCGGACGCGCCTCGCTCCCGCAGCCGCTCCTCGACCCGGGCCAGGGCGTGCTGCAGCACCGGCCCGGCGTCGGCCTCGGTGATGTCGTGCGCCTCGTGCTCGGTGGGCCCGCGCGACGTCACCCACTCGGTCACCCCGGGCCGCCACACCACGACGACGCGGAGCGCGCGCCCCAGCTCCCACGCGGCGTCGACGGCGGCGTCGAGGGCCACCGCGGACTGCTCCGAACCGTCGAAGCCGACGGCGACGGGGGCGTCCGGCGGCAGGTCCGTCCGCGGGCCCTCGGCCGGCACGACGACGACCGGGCAGTGGGCGTGCGCCGTCACCTGCAGCACCACCGTGCCCCGGATCGCCTCGTACAGGCCGCCGTGCCGGGTGGCGCCCAGCACGAGGGCGCCGGCGTCGGCCGACATGCCCACGAGCGCCGCGGACGGGGAGGCGTACTCGACGAAGGTCTCGACGCTCACGCCGGGGGCGACATCGCGGGCGCGGGCCGCGGCCTCCTCCACGACGGGCCACGCGCCGCCGTCTCCCCGCTCCCCCAGGTCCTCCCCGTGCGGCCGCGCGGCCACCCCCGTGTCGTGCGCGTCGCGCACGTAGACGACGCGCAGCACCGCGCCGCGCGTGCGCGCCTCCCGCGCCGCCCAGGCGAGGGCCACGTCGGCGGGCTCCGACGCGTCGTAGCCGACCACCACCGGGGCGGCCCTGTGCTCGTCCACCTCTCCATCGTCCCTCGCCGCGGCCCTGCTCGAAAGGCGGCGAGGGTCAGGCGGTCGCGCGTCCCCGCGACCGCCAGAGCAGGTAGACGAAGTACGGCGCCCCCAGCAGCGCCGTCCCGAGGCCCGCGGGGATCTGTCCGGGGGCGATGACGACGCGGCCGAGCGTGTCCGCCGCGGACACCAGCACGGCGCCGACCAGGATCGCGACGGGCAGCACCCGCGCGTGCCGGGCGCCGACCAGCGCGCGGGCGGCGTGCGGGGCGACGAGCCCGACGAAGCCGATGACGCCCACGGCGCACACGGCGGCGGCCGTGGTCAGCGCGGCGGCCCCGAGCAGCACCAGTCGCGAGCGGTCGACCGGGAGCCCGAGGACGCGCGGGGTGTCCTCGTCGAGCGACAGCACGTCGAGCTCGCGGCGGTAGGTCGCCGCGAGCGGCACCATGACGAGCAGCGCGAGGGCGACGGGCAGGAGCTGCTCCAGGCTGCGCCCGTACGTCGAGCCCGACAGCCACGTCAGGGCGAGGTTGACGTCCCACGGCGCGACGACGAGGACGACGAGCGTGATGAGCGCCGTCGTGCCCGCCTGGGCGCCGATGCCGACGAGCACCAGGCGTTCGGAGCCGAGCCCGCCGCGCGACGACAGCAGGTACACGAGGGCGAACACGCCGAGCGCGCACGCGCCCGCGGCCGCCGACATCGGCCAGATGCCGACCCCGGGCACGAGCAGGATCATCAGCACCGCGCCGAGGCCCGCGCCCGACGTGACGCCGAGCAGGCTCGGCTCGGCGAGCGGGTTGCGGCAGACGGCCTGCACGATCGTGCCGGCGAGCGCCAGCGCCGCGCCCGCGAGCACGGCGGCGAGCACGCGCGGCACGCGCTGGTCGAGCACGAAGCTCACCTGGCGCCCGGCGGCGCCCTGCACCCAGTTCGAGACGTCGCCGAGCAGCACGATCCGGTCCCCGAGCAGCAGGCCCGCGACCACGGCCGCGACCAGGGCGACGGAGAGGACGACCAGGACGGTGACGACCCACGCTCGTGAGCGGGGCCGGCCGAGCGTCCCTCGGGCACCCCGTGCCCCCGCCCCGGCGTCGCGCAGCCGCCGGGCCATCCACACGAGGATGCCGGCGCCGAGCACGCTGGTCACGACGCCGGTCGGCACCACGACCGAGGCCTGACCGGGCAGGATCGCGCGCAGCAGCACGTCCGCGCCGAGCACCACGACGACGCCGACGAGGGCCGCGAACGGCAGGAGCAGCACGTGCCGGCCGAGGCCGGGCACCCTGCGACCCACGAGCCGGGCGATGACGGGCGCGGCGAGTCCGACGAAACCGATCGGGCCGGCCACCGTCACGGCGATCGCGGCGAGCAGGACGGCCGCCAGGACGGCGAGCACCCGCGTGCGGCGCACGTCGATGCCGAGGACGCGCGCGGCGTCGTCCCCGAGACCGAGGAGGTCGAGCCGGCGGGCCAGCAGGAG
>NZ_JBHXAW010000245.1:0-6768 GCF_042726645.1 Isoptericola sp. NPDC060257 | reverse complement strand
GCCTCCGTCCTGGTCCGCCGCGCCCGCGGCTTGGACGTCCGCCCCGCCCTGCTTATATTCTATGGGGCCGCGGGGGGGCGCCAGCGAGACCCCCGGCGGGGTCCCGGGGGCCGGGGCCGCGGACGCCGCCGACGACGCCGGCCCCGGGGCGCACGCCCCCAGCGCCGCGATCGCGAGCACGGCCGTGCAGACCGGCGTGAGCACCGCCGTCGTCCGTCGCATGACCCGAGTATCACCTGGCCGGGGCGAGCGGCGCGCGCCTACCGTCGGCCCATGCCGCTGCACGACGACGAGGTCCGGGTCACCGCCGACGACGTCCGCCGCCTGGTCGCGGCGCAGCACCCGCGGTGGGGTTCACTGCCCGTGACGCCGGTGCGGGAGTCGGGCACCGACCACCTGCTGTTCCGGCTCGGCGACGAGCTCGTGGCCCGGATGCCGAAGGTCGCCTGGGCCGGCGAGCACGCGCTCGCGGACGCGCGGTGGCTGCCCCGGCTGGCCCCGCACGTGCCCTTGACGGTGCCCGCGCCCCTCGCCGTCGGCGAGCCCGACGAGGCGTACCCGTTCCACTGGTCGGTCGTGCCGTGGGTGCCGGGCGCGGCGACGGCGGACCCGCTCGACCCTGCCGCCGCCCCGAACCTGGACCCCGTCGCCGCGGCCGCCGACCTCGGCGCGTTCGTCACCGCGCTGCGGGCCGTCGACCCGACGGGCGGCCCGGTCAAGGACGGCACCGGCCGCGGCGTCCCGCTCGCCCGCCTGGACGACGACGTCCGCCGCGCCACCGCCGAGTCCGGCGACCGCGTCGACGGCCCCGCCGTCCTCAAGGCGTGGGACCGTGCCCTGGAGGCCGCTACCGACCCGGTGCCCGGCACCTGGCTGCACGGCGACCTCATGCCGGGCAACCTGCTCGCCGACGGCGGCCGACTCACCGCCGTCATCGACTGGGGCGCGCTCGGCGTCGGCGACCCGGCGGCCGACCTCCCGCCCGCGTGGTGGCTCTTCTCCGGCCGCGACCGCGACGCGTTCCGTGAGGCGGCCGGCGCCGGCCCGGGCGGAGACCTCGACGACGGCGCCTGGGAGCGCGGGCTCGGGTGGGTGCTGGTGCAGGGTGTCATCGCGCTGCCGTACTACTGGGACCGCTGGCCCGAGTTCGCCCGCGCCTCCCAGCGGCGCGTCGCGGCCGCCGTCGCCGGCTGAGGGCGGTCAGGGTCCCTCAGGGTCGAGCTGGTCAGGGTCGAACCGGGGGACCACCCGATACCGAGCGCGACCCGTCGCTCGTACCGTCGAAGCATGACCACACCGACCTCGACCCCGTACGTCCAGCCTTCCCCCGCGCCGAAGCGCAAGCTGTTCCGCCCGAAGCACGGCCGCGTGCTCGGCGGCGTCTGCGCCGGCCTCGCCGACTACCTCGGCTGGAGCCGCGGCCTCGTCCGCGTGCTCTCCGTGGCGTCGATCCTCATCCCCGGCCCGCAGGTGCTCGCCTACATCGTGCTGTGGATCCTCATGCCCGACGAGGACAAGGCCCTCCGCACGGCCTGACCTCCCGCGATCCCCCGAGGAGGAACCGTGGAGCTCATCATCGAGCGCGGCGACCTCACGACCGTCGCCACGGACGCCATCGTCAACGCCGCGAACTCGTCGCTGCTGGGCGGCGGCGGGGTCGACGGCGCCATCCACGCCGCCGCGGGTCCGCGCCTGCTGGAGGCCTGCCGCGAGCTGCGCCGCAGCACCCTGCCCGACGGCCTGCCGGTGGGCGACGCCGTCGCGACCCCCGGCTTCGACCTACCCGCCGCGTGGGTGATCCACACGGTCGGGCCGAACCGGCACGCCGGCCAGACCGACCCCGCGCTGCTCGCCTCCTGCTTCTCGCGGTCGCTGGACGTCGCGGCCGACCTCCGCGCCCGGACCGTCGCGTTCCCCGCCGTGGGCGCGGGCGTCTACGGCTGGTCGCCCGACGACGTCGCGCGCGCCGCCCTGGAGGCGGTGCGGTCGTGGGACGACGCCAACCCGGCGGCGATCGACGAGGTCCGCTTCGTGCTCTTCAACGCCCCCGTGCTGGCGGCCTTCGAGCAGGCTCTCGCCGCCGCCTGAACTGCGGGAACAGTTGTCCACAGGTGGTTGTCCACACCCTTGTGGCGCATCCGACCCACCGCTAGGGTCGAACACATGTTCGACACCGTGCCGACGTCCCGCCTCGCCGACCCGCCCCCGGCGGCGCCGTCGCTCGCGCACGTGTCGGCGGCGATCGACGAGGTCGTAGAGCTCCAACGCCAGGTCCACGCGCTCGAGGCGCGCAAGCTGGTCGCCACGGAACGCGCCCGGGTCACGGCGCTGCGCGCGGAGGCGGCGCTGCTGGCGCACGACGACGTCGCGCTGAGCCGCGCGGGCGCCGCGCGCCGCCGCGACCTCGCCCGACGAGCCTTCACGGCCGACCTCGCGACGGCGCTGCGCCTCACCGAGCAGGCCGCCTCCCACCTCCTCGACACGGCGCGCACGCTGGCGGTCGGCGTCGGGGAGGCGGGGCACGCCACCCTCGAGGCTCTGCGACACGGCCGCCTCTCGCTGGCCCACGCCACCGCCGTCGCGGACACCCTCGCGGACCTTCCGGACCCCGACGCGCGCGCCCAGGTCGAGGGCGTCGTGCTGCCTCGCGCCGCCACCTGCACCGTTCCGCAGCTGCGTCGGCACCTGCGCCGGGCCCGGGACGTCGCCCACCCCGAGCCGTTCGTCGAGCGGCATCGCCGGGCCGCGCAGGACCGGGCCGCCTACGTCGATCCCGGTGCCGACGGCATGGCCTGGCTCACCGCCCACCTGCCCGCGCACGTCGCCCACGCGGTCTACGACCGCCTCACCCGTGCCGGGATGCGCGCCCGGGAAGCCGGTGACGACCGGACCCTCGCCCAGCTCCGCGCGGACGCGGCCGCCGACCTGCTGCTCGCGGGCACGAACCCGGCCTGCGACGTCGGCACCGCCGACCGAGACCCTGCCGGTGGGAACGTGTCCGGCCTGGCCGGGATCGCGCGACGGATCACGCCGACGGTCCGGGTGACGGTGCCGGTGCTGTCGCTGGTGGGCGGCTCCGACGCAGCGGCCGACCTCGACGGGCACGGGCCGATGGACGCGATGACGGCATCCACGCTCACCGCGGCGGCCCCGTCGCTGCGGCGGTTGCTGGTCGACCCGGTCGACGGTCGGGTGCTCACCACCGACCCCGGCACCTACACCGTCCCCGCGGCGCTGCGGGCGTTCCTCCAGCAGCGCGACGGCGTGTGCCGGTTCCCGGGCTGCACGCGGGCGGCGGCCCGGTGCGACGTCGACCACGTGGTCGCGTGGTCCGACGGCGGGCGCACCGTCGCGGACAATCTGACCCACCTCTGCCGCCACCATCACGGGATGAAGCACGGGACCGCCTGGCGCAGCCGGCTCGCACCGGACGGCGCCGTCACCTGGACGTCACCGACCGGGCGGACCCACCACGACCCTCCGGCAGATCCCACCGGCCCGGGCACGCTCGGTCATCCGGCACCACCCGAACATCCGGCACCCGAACGTCCGGCACCCGACGAGCCAGCACCCGGACGCCCTGGGACCGCTCCGCCTGACGCCGGGGTTCGGGACCCCTGACGGTGAGGCAGACCGGGGTCGGTGCGTGCGCGGGTTCGGGGTGGTCCGGCGTCGACGGTCGCGTCACCGCTTCGGGTAGCCCGCCTGCGGCTTGTCCTCCTCGAGCTCCTCGACGTGTTCGAAGTGGATCTGCTGGTGCTTCACGGTGCGGTTGTACAGCCAGGTGATGAAGGACAGCACGAGGCCGACGGCGAGCAGCCCGCCGGCGATGACGTACTGCTCCTGCTGCGCCTCGCTGCGCGCCCACGGACCCGCGAGGAAGGCGCAGGTGACGGCGCCGAGCGCCGCGATCCACGTCTTGGTGCGGAAGTGCTCGTGCTGCACGGGCTTGCGGCGCAGCACCAGCAGCGCCACGTTCACCACCGCGAACACGGTGAGCAGCAGCAGCGACGTCGTCCCGCCCAGCAGGCTGATCGCGTCCGAGCCGGCCTCGGTGGCACTGGCCCGGACCACGTAGATGATGAGCCCGAACGAGATGAGCGTGGTCACGATGATCGACACCCACGGCGTCTTGCGGGTGCGGTGCACCTTGCCGAAGCTGCGCGGCAGCACGCCCTGGTGGGCCAGGCCGTACAGCAGCCGCGACGCCATGAGCATGTTGATCAGCGCGGAGTTCGCGACGGCGAACATGCCGATGAACGGGAAGATCGTGTCAAAGGGCAGACCCGGCGCCCCGGCGGCGACCACCTGGGTGAGGGCGGACCCCTTCGAGTCGTCGGCCAGGTCGCCCACCGGGACCAGGGCGACGGCCGTGATCGCGACCAGCACGTAGATGAGCCCCGTGATCGACAGGCCCGTGAGCATGGTGCGCGGGAAGTCCTTCACGGGGTCGCGGCACTCCTCGGCCATGTTCACGGAGTCCTCGAAGCCCACCATGGCGAAGAAGGCGAGTGTCGTCGCCGCCGTCACGGCCAGGAAGACGCTCTTGTCGTCGGCGCTCTCGAAGACCACCACGCGGGAGAAGTCCGCCCGGCCCTGGGTCATGCCCCACATGCCGACGAAGATCACCATGAGCAGGCCGGACAGCTCGACGATCGTGAGGACGACGTTCGCCTTGACGCTCTCGCCGACGCCGCGGAAGTTCACCAGCGCCACCAGGGTCATGAACCCCAGCGCGATCAGCAGAAGCCCCGCCCCACCCGGCTCGAGGCCCAGGCCGAAGCCGTCGTTGAGGAAGCCCGCGAACGCGTTCGACGCCGTCGACGCCGACGTGATGCCGGAGCACATCACCATGAACGCGATGATGAACGTGACGAAGTGGATGCCGAACGCCTTGTGCGTGTACAGCGCGGCGCCCGCGGCCTGCGGGTACTTGGTGACCAGCTCCAGGTAGGAGAACGCGGTCAGCGTCGCCACCACGAACGCGATGAGGAACGGCGCCCAGGCCGCGCCGCCGACCTCGCCGGCGACCTGTCCGGTGAGGGCGTAGACGCCGGTGCCGAGGATGTCCCCGACGATGAAGAGCAGCAGGAGCTTGCGCCCCATCACCCGCTTGAGGCCGGGTTCGGGGGCGGCGCCGCCCGTCCCGCCGCCGGTCTCGTCGATCGTCTGGCTCATCGCGACCTCCTGGATCCTGCCGTGGATCGTGCTCTCGCGTGGTCGTGCTCCCGCACGGTTCGTCCGTGCCCCTCGCCTCGTCGCGCGGGCCCGGCGGTTCTCTCCGTCCCCTCATGGAACCGCGCCGAGGCCTGACCTGCATGGGCGACGCGCGGGAGGGCAGGGCAGAGTTGCGCGCAACAAGGTCTCGCACGGTGCGGGTGCAGGGGGCAACCGGACTGACGAGGAGCATGCGGGTGCGACGAACGGTGGTCACGGGTGCGGGGGCGGTCACGCCCGTCGGGGGCACGGTCGAGGAGACGTGGGCGGCCCTCCGGGCCGGCGCGAACGGGGCCGGCGCGATCACGGACGACTGGGCCGGCACCCTGCCGGTGCGCATCGCCGCGCGGGCGGACGACGCTTTCGCCGACGGGCTGAGCGTGCCCGAGCGCCGCGCGCGCGACCGGGTGGAGCAGCTGACCCTGGTCGCGGGCCGGGAGGCCTGGGCGTCGGCGGGATCGCCGGACGTGGACCCCACCCGGCTCGCGGTGGCGGTGGGCACGGCGCACGGCGGCATCGGGACGACGGTCGCCATGCAGGACACCCTGGGGACGGCCGGTTACCGTCGCGTGTCCCCGCACACCATCACGATGGCGATGGCGAACGGACCGGCGGCGTACCTGTCCCTCGACCTGGGTGCCAAGGCCGGTGCCCGCGCCCCGGTCAGCGCCTGCGCCGCGGGGGTGGAGGCGATCGGTCAGGGCCGTGACCTGATCCGCTCGGGGGCCGCGGACGTCGTGGTGTGCGGCGGGGCGGAGGCCAGCATCGTGCCGCTGTCCCTCACCGGGTTCGGCCGGGTCCGCGCGCTGTCGACCCGCAACGACGAGCCGCTGCGCGCCTCGCGCCCGTTCGACGTGCACCGCGACGGCTTCGTCATGGGCGAGGGCGCCGTGCTCGTGGTGCTCGAGGCCGAGGAGCACGCCCGCGCCCGCGGCGCGACGGTCCTGGGCGCCGTCGACGGGACGTCCCTCACCTCCGACGCGTTCGACATCGTCGGCGGCGACCCGGCCAACCAGGCCCGGACCATCACGCTCGCGCTGCACGACGCCGGCCTGGCACCGGGCGACGTCGGGCTGGTGCACGCGCACGCGACGTCCACGCCGATGGGCGACGTCAACGAGGCCGCGGCCCTGCGCGCCGCGCTCGGCAGCCCGCCCCCCGTGACCGCCACGAAGGCGTCCACGGGGCACCTGCTCGGCGCGTCCGGCGCCCTGGGCGCGCTGGTCGGGCTGCTGGCCCTGCGCGACGGCGTCGTGCCGCCCACCATCAACCTCGACGACCCGGACCCGGAGGTCGACCTCGACGTCGTCACCACCCCCCGGACGACGACGGCGCCGCACGCGCTCGTGAACGCGTTCGGCTTCGGCGGCCACAGCGCCGCGCTGGTGCTGTCACGGGGATGAGCGCCGGAGCCCGCGCGGGGGGTCAGACCAGCACGGAGGCCAGGAAGTCCTCGACGGCCTCGACGTACGCCTCGGGCTGGTCGCGACGCACGCAGTGGCCGGCGTCGGCGACGACGACGGTCCGCAGCAGGGGGTTCTCCGGTCCGGG
>NZ_JBHXAW010000244.1:0-6822 GCF_042726645.1 Isoptericola sp. NPDC060257 | reverse complement strand
ACCTTCCAGCAAGCGATCGGTCGCGGGAACGATCGGGTTCCCGCGGCAGATCGCTTGCTGGAAGGTGTCTGCGACGTCACAGCGCCTCGGCATCGTTTGTGAAGGCTTTCACGAATAGGCTGTGGTCATACCTCAGAAGGAGGGGGCTCCCTATGACCACCGACGCGGCACCCACCACGACCACCGCCTGGACGGGCTTCACCCCGGGACCCTGGTGCGACGGCATCGACGTCCGCGACTTCATCCAGCGCAACTACACCCCGTACACGGGCGGCGACGGGTTCCTCGAGGGGCCGACGGCGCGCACCACCGCGGTGTGGGAGCAGCTCTCGGCGATGTTCCCGGCCGAGCGCGAGAAGGGTGTCTACGACGTCGACCCGCACACGCCGGCGGGCATCACCGCGCACGGGCCGGGCTACATCGACCGGGACGCGGAGCTGATCGTCGGCCTGCAGACCGACGCCCCCCTCAAGCGCGCGATCATGCCGAACGGCGGCTGGCGCATGGTCGAGGGCGCGCTGAAGACCTACGGCTACCCGGTGGACGAGAACCTCAAGAAGGTCTTCTCCGAGTACCGCAAGACGCACAACCAGGGCGTCTTCGACGTCTACCCGCCGAACGTCCGCGCCGCCCGCAGCTCGCACGTCATCACCGGCCTGCCGGACGCCTACGGACGCGGCCGCATCATCGGCGACTACCGCCGCGTTGCCCTGTACGGCGTCGACCAGCTGGTCGCAGCGAAGAAGGTCGACAAGCTCGGCCTCGACGTCCGGCCGTTCAGCGAGTCCGTCGTGCGCGAGCGCGAGGAGCACGCGGAGCAGATCCGCGCGCTCGGGGAGCTCAAGGAGATGGCCGCGTCGTACGGGTACGACATCTCGGGCCCGGCGACGACGGCGCGCGAGGCCGTGCAGTGGCTCTACTTCGGCTACCTCGCCGCGGTGAAGGAGCAGAACGGCGCCGCGATGTCGCTCGGCCGCACGTCGACCTTCCTCGACGTCTACATCGAGCGCGACCTGGCCGCCGGGCGGCTCACCGAGCCCGAGGCGCAGGAGATCGTCGACGACTTCGTCATCAAGCTGCGGATCGTGCGCTTCCTGCGCACCCCCGAGTACGACGCGCTGTTCTCCGGCGACCCGACCTGGGTCACCGAGACCATCGGCGGGATGGGCGAAGACGGTCGGCCCCTCGTCACGAAGAACTCGTTCCGCTTCCTGCAGACGCTGTACAACCTCGGCCCCGCGCCCGAGCCGAACATGACGGTGTTCTGGAGCCCTCGGCTGCCCGAGGGGTTCAAGGAGTTCTGCGCCAAGGTGTCGATCGACACCTCCGCGGTGCAGTACGAGTCGGACGAGCAGATCCGCCCCGCGTGGGGCGACGACGCCGCCATCGCGTGCTGCGTCTCGCCGATGGCCGTCGGCAAGCAGATGCAGTTCTTCGGCGCCCGCGTGAACCTCGCCAAGGCGCTGCTGTACGCGATCAACGGCGGCAGGGACGAGGTCACCGGGAAGCAGGTCTCGCCGGCGTTCCCCGCCGTCGCGCCGGGGCTGCCGCTGGACTACGACGACGTGCGTGCCCGCTTCGACCGCACCATGGACTGGCTCGCCGAGACGTACGTCGAGGCGCTGAACTGCATCCACTGGTCGCACGACAAGTACGCGTACGAGCGGCTCGAGATGGCCCTGCACGACAAGGACGTGCTGCGCACCATGGCCTGCGGCATCGCCGGCCTGTCGGTCGCGGCGGACTCCCTGTCGGCCATCCGGTACGCCACCGTCACCCCGGTGACCGACGAGCGCGGCATCGTCGTCGACTACGAGACTGAGGGCGACTGGCCCGCCTACGGCAACGACGACGACCGCGTCGACGCCATTGCCGTCGAGCTGGTCGAGTCGTTCATGGCGAAGATCCGCAGCCACCGGATGTACCGCGACGCGGTGCCCACGCAGTCGGTGCTGACGATCACGTCCAACGTGGTCTACGGCAAGGCGACCGGGAACACCCCGGACGGCCGCCGCGCGGGCGAGCCCTTCTCGCCCGGCGCGAACCCGATGAACGGCCGCGACACGCACGGCATGCTCGCCTCCGCGCTGTCGGTGGCGAAGCTGCCCTACGACCAGGCGCAGGACGGGATCTCGCTGACCAACACGGTCGTGCCCTCCGGCCTCGGCCGCACCCGCGAGGAGCAGGTCGCGAACCTCGCCGGCCTGCTCGACGCCTCGGTGGGCGCCGACGGCTACCACATGAACGTCAACGTCCTCGTGCGCGAGACGCTCGAGGACGCGATGGAGCACCCGGAGAAGTACCCGCAGCTCACGATCCGCGTCTCCGGCTACGCGGTGAACTTCGTGCGGCTGACCCGCGAGCAGCAGCTGGACGTGCTGTCGCGCACCTTCCACGGGGGGCTCTGACCATGACTGCCGGCCCGGCGTTGCTGGACGCCCCCTCCCGGCGCCGGGCCGGCGCCGGCCTGCGGGGGATCGAGACCGTGGACACCGAGGAGGTGGGCCGCTCCGACCGCCTGGCGCTGATGCGCTCGGGGGAGCTCGGCTCGGTGCACTCCTGGGAGCTCGTGACCGCCGTGGACGGCCCGGGGACGCGGCTGACGGTGTTCCTCAGCGGCTGCCCGCTGCGCTGCCTGTACTGCCACAACCCCGACGCCCTGGCGATGAAGGACGGCGAGCCCGTCCTCGCCGAGGACCTGCTGGCCCGCGTGGCGCGCTACCGCGGCATCTTCTCCGCGACAGGCGGCGGCCTCACGCTCTCGGGCGGCGAGGTGCTCATGCAGCCCGCGTTCGCCGCGCGGGTCCTGCGCGGCGCGAAGGAGCTCGGGGTGCACACGACCCTCGACACCTCGGGCTTCCTCGGCGCCAACGCGACCGACGCGATTCTCGACGACACGGACCTGGTGCTGCTCGACATCAAGGCGGGCGACGAGGAGACATACCGGCGCGTGACGGGGCGCTCCCTGGCGCCCACGCTCCGCTTCGGGCGCCGCCTCGCCGAGCGCGGCGTCAAGGTCTGGGTGCGGTTCGTCCTCGTGCCCGGCCTCACCGACGACCCGGAGAACGTCGCCGCCGTCGCCCGGCACGCGGCGGAGATCGAGACCGTGCGCCCTGGCACGGTCGAGCGCGTCGAGGTGCTGCCGTTCCATCAGATGGCCCGCGACAAGTGGGCCGAGCTCGGGCGCACCTACGAGCTCGACGGCACCGAGCCGCCGACGCCGGAGGCGACCGAGGACGTGCGCGACGTCTTCCGCGCCCACGGGCTGACGACGTACTGAGTCGCTAGCGTGGTCGGCATGACGACGACACCCGACCGTGCCGACGAGGGCGCGCCGCTGCGCCCCCTCGACGAGACCTGGACGACGGCGCTCGCGGTGGTGGCGCACCCCGACGACATGGAGTTCGGCGCGGCCGCGGCCGTCGCCCGCTGGACCGGCCAGGGGAAGCGGGTCGTCTACAGCATGGTGACCAGCGGCGAGGCCGGGATCGACGGCATGCACCCCGACGAGGCGCGCCGGGTGCGCGAGGCCGAGCAGACCGCCTCCGCGAGGGCCGTCGGCGTCGAGGAGGTCGAGTTCCTCGGGTTCGCCGACGGGGTGATCGAGTACGGCCTGCCGCTGCGCCGGGCGGTCGCGGGCGCCGTGCGCCGGCACCGGCCGGAGGTCGTCATCACCGGCAACTACCGCGAGACCTTCCCCGGCGGGATGCTCAACCAGGCCGACCACGTCGCGACCGGGCGCGCCGTCGTCGACGCGGTGCGCGACGCCGGCAACCGGTGGGTCTTCACCGACCAGCTCGAGGCCGAGGGGCTCGAGCCGTGGGGCGGCGTGCGTCAGGTGTGGGTCGCCGGGTCGCCCTACGCGGGGCACGCGGTCGACGTCACCGACACGTTCGACGCGGGCGTCGCGTCGCTGCGGGCCCACGCCGCCTACCTGGACGGTCTCGGGTGGGAGCACTTCGACCCGGCCGAGTTCCTCGCTCGGATGACGTCGGCCACCGGGCCGCGGCTGGGCGTGGAGCACGCGACGTCGTTCGAGGTGCTCCGCATGGGCTGGGACGACTGACGCGAGACCGCACGCTCAGGCGTGGGTGACCTCGACGGCGCGGTCCACGACGGCGCGCAGGTCGCCCGACTCCGCGTGCCACGCGCGCTGCCGTGCGGCACCGCCGCCCCCGGCCCAGAGCCGGCCGAGGAGCTCGGTGACCGCGTCCAGGTCGTCGGTGTCGATGAGCGCCTCGCGCACGTGCGCCACGAGCTGCCCGACGACGTCGTGCGCGGGTGCAGGCTGCCACGTGTGCGGCGACAGCAGCTCCGTCGACAGCCCCGAGCGACCTGCGCGCCAGGAGGCGGTGCGCAGCAGCTCGGGCCGCAGCACCGGCGCGGCGAGCCCTTCCGAGGCCTCGCGTGCCGCCGTCTCGACGAGCCCGCGGGCGAGGGCACCCAGCAGGGTGGCCGTATCGGCGTCGAGGCAGACGTCGGCGACGCGGATCTCGACGGTGGGGTAGCGGGCGGAGAGCCGGGCGTCGAAGTACACCATGTTCTGGTCGAGGATCGTCCCGGTGGCGACGAGGTCGTCGACCGCCTGCCGGTAGGCCTCCGGGGACCCGAAGGAGCGGGCCGGTCCGGACGTGGGCCAGCGCGCCCACACCTGGGAGCGGTAGCTGGCGAAGCTGGAGTCCTCGCCCTGCCAGAAGGGCGAGTTCGCGCTCAGCGCGAGCAGCACGGACAGCCACGGCCCGATGCGGTCGAGGACGGCCACGCCCTCGGCGTCGTCGGCCACGGCGACGTGCACGTGGCAGCCGCTGGTGAGCTGCTCGCGGGCCGTGAGGCCGAACGCGGCCCGCGCCTCCAGGTAGCGCAGCCGCGCCACCGTCGTGCCCTCGAACGGCCACGGGGACGTGGCCAGCGCCGCGACGCGCACCCCGACCCGGTCGGCCGCCGCCTGCGCGCGCTGCCGGCCCGCGCGGACCTCCGCGGCGAGGTCGGTGAGCTCGTGGCGAGGGTGGGTCGCCGTCTCGAGCTGTTCCTCCATGAACTCGGTCTCGAGCGCGCCCCCGCCGGTCTCGGGAGACCTCGTCAGGTCGACGCCCGAGGCGTCGAGCGCCTCGCTGGCCCGTGCGACCGGCCGTCCGTCGTCCCCGACCAGCAGGAACTCCTCCTCGATACCCATGGTCCGCTTCATGCGGGGAAGTCTCACACGCGTGCGTGATCGTCGCGCACTTCCGCCGGCCCGCGGGTCTTCGCAGCGAGGATGTCCCGAGCGTCGGGCGCTGCCCTCCCTCCTACCGAGGCCGTCGTCCCGCCCCGTGATCTCCCTCTCGATATCCTGGCGGCGGCACCGAGGCCGGTCGCGAAGGAGCACCCGGATGACGGTCAGAGGCAAGGACTTCGACGGCGCGCTCGACCGCGCCGTGCACCACGCGCGGGCGTGGCTCGACGACGTGGGGGAGCGGCCGGTCCCGCCGCGCGCCGACGCGGACGCCGTCGGCCGGACGCTCGCCGGGCCGTTGCCCGGTCGCGGGCTCGCGCCGGCGGACGTGGTCGACGAGCTCGCCGCCCGGGTCGAGCCCGGCCTGATGGCGATCGGGTCGGGCCGGTTCTTCGGCTGGGTCATGGGCGGCACCCTGCCCGCGGCGCTGGGCGCCGACTGGCTCGTGAGCGCCTGGGACCAGAACGCCGGGATGCGGTTCTCCACGCCGGGCGTCGTCGCGGTCGAGGAGGAGGCGGGACGGTGGGTGCTCGACGCGCTCGGCCTGCCCGCGGGCTCCGACGTGGGCTTCGTGACCGGCGCGACGACGGCGAACCTCACCGGGCTGGCCGCGGCGCGCGGGGCCGTTCTCGGCCGTGCGGGGTGGGAGGTCCACGAGCGGGGCCTGACGGGCGGGCCTCCGGTGCGCGTGCTGGTCGGTGCCGAGCGCCACGACTCCGTCGATCTCGCGCTGCGCTACCTCGGGCTCGGCGCCCCGACGGAGGTGGCGGCCGACGACCAGGGCCGACTGCGCACGGAGTCCCTGGCCGCCGCGCTCGCCGAGGGGCCGCCGGGGGCGCCGACGATCGTGGCTCTGCAGGCCGGCAACGTGCACTCCGGGTCCTTCGACCCCTTCGCGGAGGCGATCCCGCTCGCGCACGACCACGGCGCCTGGGTCCACGTCGACGGCGCGTTCGGCCTCTGGGCGGGGGCGGTGCCGGGTCTCGCCCACCTGGTGCAGGGGATCGAGGGCGCCGACTCCTGGGCGACCGACGCGCACAAGACGCTGAACGTGCCGTACGACTGCGGCGTCGCCGTCGTGGCTGACCCTGCGGCCGTCCGCGCGGCGTTCGGCGTGCACACGGCGTACCTCGTGGACGCGCCCGGCCCCGGCAACCCCTACGACAAGGCGCCCGAGCTCTCGCGGCGTGCGCGCGGCGTGCCCACCTGGGCCGCGCTGCGTTCGCTGGGGCGGGAGGGGTTGGCCGGGCTCGTCGGAGGCCTGGCGGAGCGCGCCCGGGCGATCGCCGAGGGCGTCGCGCGCATCGACGGCGTGCGCGTGGTCAATGACGTCGTCTACACCCAGGTGTGCCTCGCGCTCGACGACGACGCCCTGACGCGCGCGGTCGGCGCGCGGCTCCTCGCCGACGGCGAGACGTGGATCTCCGGCTCCCGATGGCGGGGCCGGGACGTCCTGCGGGTCTCGGTGAGCAACTGGTCCACGGACGGGGACGACGTCGCGAGGACGGTCGAGGCGGTACGGCGTGCTGTCCGGGGCCCGGAGTAGTCCGCGGCGGCGGCTGCGGGCGGAGGAGCGCACCGGTGGCCCGGTCCCGGCGAGGGACCGGGCC
>NZ_JBHXAW010000243.1:0-6862 GCF_042726645.1 Isoptericola sp. NPDC060257 | reverse complement strand
GTCCGTGTGCCGGGACGGCGGTCCGTCACCGGACCGCCGTCGCTGCTACTTGTCCAGGTACGAGGTGACCTCGACCTCGCCCGAGATGATCTGCTCCTGGAGCGCGGTGACCTCGTCCATGAGGGCGGGGTCGACCTTGTCCTCGAAGTTGTGCAGCGGGGCGATGCCCACGCCCTCGTTCTCGAGCGTGCCGATGTACGGCGTCGCGTCGAACTCGCCCTTGGCGGCGGCGCTGACGGCCTCGTAGGTGGAGATGTCCATCCCCTTGAGGATCGACGTCAGCACGTAGTCCTGCGTGGACGGGTCGGACTCGAACAGGTCGGCGTCGACGCCGATGAGCGCGACGTCCTTGCCCGAGTCCTGGATCGCCGCGATCGCGGACTGGTAGATCGGGCCGCCGACCGGCAGGATCACGTCGACGCCCTGGTCGAGGATGTTCTGCGCGGTGGTCTTCGCCGTCTCGTTCGCCTCGAACTTGCCGGTGAAGGAGCCCTTCTCCCCGCCCTCGAAGCCCACGAGCTCGACGTTCTCGCCCTTGGTCTCGTTGTAGTACTCGACGCCCTGCTTGAAGCCGTCCATGAAGATGGTCACGGTCGCGATCGGCGCGCCGCCGAAGGTCCCGACCTTGCCGGTCTCGGAGTACCCGGCCGACAGGTAGCCCGCGAGGAACGCGGCCTGCGCCGTGTCGTACAGCAGCGGCTTGACGTTGTCCGCGTCGATCGTCTCGTCGACGAGGATGAACTCGGTGTCCGGGTTCGCCTCGGCGGCCTCCGTGGTCGCGGCGGCCAGGTTGAAGCCGACGGACACGATCGGGGAGCAGCTCTGCCCGACCAGCGACTCCATGTTCGGCTGGTAGTCCGTCTCGGTCTGCGACTGGACGGCGGTGAGCTCGACGCCGAACTCGTCCGCGGCCTTGGTCGCCCCCTCGAAGCTCAGCTGGTTGAAGCTCTTGTCGTCGAACCCACCCTGGTCCGAGACGATGCACGGCTTGAAGCCCTCCACCGCGGCCGCGGCGCTGCTGTCGCCACCGGACTCCTCGGGGGCCTCCGCACAGGCCGCCAGCGCGAGCGCCGCGACGCCGGCGAGGGCCGTGAGCTTGATCGCTCTCTTCACCTGTCGCTCCTGTCGATCGTTCGTCGGGCCAGGATCGTCCGGCCCGTCACCGACGTGAAGCCTAGCCACCGCCACCCCCACCGAGAACCGCAGGCGACGAACCCGCAGGAGTCGTTACCGAAGCGGTATCGACTCCCGAGCGCCGCAACACGCCGGACACTTTCCGGCGTCTCACGGCTGGAGCGCGAAACGTCCCAGCAACCGGGCACCGACGGCGATCGACCGCTCGTCCACGACGAGGTCGCCCTGGTGGATGTCGTAGCGCCGCTCCCCCGGGGTCCCGGTGCCGAGGCGGGCCATCGCGCCCGGCACCTTGGTGAGGTACCAGGCGAAGTCCTCCCCGCCGAGCGACTGCTCGGTGAGCACGACGCCCTCGGGCCCGAGCACCGCCGTCCCCGCCGCCTCGAGCGCGCCCGTCACGGCCGCGTCGTTGTCCACCGGCGGGACGCCGCGCGCGTGCCGCACGGTCACGTCCACCTCGTACGGCGCCACGACCTGCTCCACCGCGTCGTGCAGCACCTGCCCGGCCCGCTCCCACGCGCGCACGTCGAGGCAGCGCAGCGTGCCGGCGACGGTGCCGGTCGCCGGGATCGCGTTGTGCACGTTGCCCGCGTGCACGGCGCCCCACGTGAGGTTCACGCCCGAGCGCGGGTCCAGCCGGCGGCCCAGCACGGCGGGCACCTGCGTGATGACCTGACCCAGGGCGTACACGACGTCGCCCGTCAGGTGCGGGCGGGACGTGTGCCCGCCCGAGGACGACAGGGTGACCGTGACGCTGTCGGAGGCCGAGGTGATCGGCCCGATGCGGGTGCCGACCTGCCCGACGTCCAGCTTGGGCTCGCAGTGCACCGCCGCGATGCGGTCGACGCCGTCGAGCGCGCCCTGGGCGACGACGTCGTGCGCGCCGCCGGGCATGATCTCCTCGGCCGGCTGGAACACGAGCCGGACGCCGCGCTCGAGCAGGCCCTCGTCGTGCAGCGCGGCGAGCGCCAGTCCGGCGCCCAGCACCACGGTGGTGTGCACGTCGTGCCCGCAGGCGTGCGCCACGCCCGGCACCACCGAGCGGAACGGCAGGCCGCACGAGTCGTCGAGGGGCAGCGCGTCGATGTCCGCTCGCAGCGCCACGCGGCCCAGGCCGTCGGGCGACCGGTCGGGGCCGACGTCGCAGACCAGGCCGGTGCCCTCGAGCAGCCTGGGCTCGAGGCCGGCGGCGCGCAGCCGGTCGGCCACGAGCGCCGTGGTGCGGACCTCCTGGCGGCCGAGCTCGGGGTGCGCGTGCACGTCGCGCCGGATCGCGACCAGCTCGTCCTCGAGCGCCGCGACGATCTCGTCCAGCCGCGCCCCGGCCTCGCGGGCGCTCACAGGACGTCCTCCCGTCCGTGGGCGCGCATCGCGTCGACCATGTCCTTCACCTGCTGCGCGCGGGCACGGGTGGTCACGAGGAGCGCGTCGGGGGTGTCGACCACGACGACGTCGTCGATGCCGAGCAGCGCGACCACCCGGTCGCCGCCGGGCACGACGACCGAGCCGGCCGACTGCACCCGCACGACGTCGGCCGGGTCGCCCAGCACCTTGGAGCCGCCCTCGTCGTCCGACGGCAGGAGCGCGGCGAGCGAGTTGAAGTCGCCGACGTCGTCCCAGCCGAACGTGCCGGGGACGACGGCGACGCCGCCCTCGGCCGCGACGGGCTCCGCGACGGCGTGGTCGATCGCGATCTTCTCGAGGCCGGGCCACACCCGGGCGACCACGGCCGCACGGTCGGGCGTGTCCCAGGCGGCGGCGATCTCCCGCAGCCCGTCGTGCAGGGCGGGGCGGTGCGTCGCGAGGTGGTCCAGGAGCACGGAGCTGCGGGCCACGAAGATGCCGGCGTTCCAGCGGTACTCGCCGGACGCCACGTACTCGCGGGCCGTCGCGGCGTCGGGCTTCTCCGTGAAGCCGCGCACGTGCAGGGCGCTCGGCGCGCCCTCGACGCCGAGCGGCTCGCCGCTGCGCACGTAGCCGAACGCCACGGACGGGCGCGAGGCGGCGATGCCGATGGTCGCGACGTAGCCGGCGCGCGCGGCCGCGACCGCCTCCCGCACCGCGGCGTCGAACGACGCCGCGCCGGACACCACCTGGTCCGCGGCGAACGAGCCCACGACGACGTCCCCGTGCCGCCGCTCCAGCACGGCCGCGGCCAGCCCGATGGCCGCCATCGAGTCGCGCGGCGAGGGCTCGGCGAGCACGGCGTCCTCGGCCAGCTCGGGCAGCTGCTCTCGTGCGGCCGCGACGTGCGGCTCACCGGTGACGAGCACGACCCCGCCGCCCGCGAGCGGGCGCAGCCGGTCGACCGTGCCCTGCAGCAGCGTGCGGCCCGCGCCGGTGAGGTCGTGCAGGAACTTCGGCGCGCCCGCGCGGGAGAGCGGCCACAGCCGGGTGCCGGCACCCCCGGCGGGGATCACGGCGTAGAACCCGGGGACCGGTGAACGGGAGGGGGGCGCCGCAGTGCTCATCCCCGCAGCATAAGCGTGCTGACGACGCGGCCGTCGGCGACGTCAACCCTGTGGAATAGGTCACGAAAGACACCGGACCGTCCCGGTTTGCCGGACCTCGTGTGCCGCGAGACGACCGGATGTCACTACAGTGACCGTGAACGGAATCCACACAGAATCCGCCAACGGAGGCTCCCCCCGTGCCTACAGCACCTGCTGGCACGCTCTACCGCGGCCGTGAAGGCATGTGGTCCTGGGTCGCGCATCGCGTGACCGGCGTGCTCATCTTCTTCTTCCTCCTCGTGCACATCCTGGACACGGCTCTCGTCCGGGTGTCGCCCGAGGCCTACAACGCCGTCATCGGGACGTACCAGACGCCGATCATGGGACTCGGGGAGGCCGGCCTCGTCGCCGCGATCGTCTTCCACGCGTTCAACGGCATCCGCGTGATCCTCGTCGACTTCTGGGCCAAGGGCCCGAAGTACCAGAGGACGATGCTCTGGGTCGTCGTCGGCCTGTTCGTCGTGACCATGGCCGGCTTCCTGCCGCGGCACCTGATGAACGTCTTCGGAGGTGGGCACTGATGGCCTCGACCCAGACCCCGTCCGCCATCGCGGCCCCGCGGTCCCCCTACGCCCGCCGCAAGACGACCCGCGGCAACTACGAGCTGTACAGCTGGGTCTTCATGCGGGCGTCCGGCGTCGTGCTGGTCGTGCTGATCTTCGGCCACCTCTTCGTCAACCTCATGGTGGGCGAGGGCGTGCACGCGATCGACTTCGCCTTCGTCGGCGGCAAGTGGTCCAGCCCCTTCTGGCAGGTCTGGGACCTGCTGATGCTGTGGCTCGCGATGATCCACGGGACCAACGGCGTGCGGACGATCATCAACGACTACGCCCAGAAGGACTCCACCCGCGGCGTGCTCAAGGTGCTGCTGTACCTGGCGTTCATGATCGTGGTCGTGCTCGGCACCCTCGTGATCTTCACGTTCAACCCCTGCCCGCCGGGCGCCCCGGCCGAGCTCCTGCCGTCGATCTGCTTCTCGAACTAAGGACAGGCACCCCCCGATGCAGACACATCAGTACGACGTCGTCATCGTCGGCGCAGGCGGCGCCGGCATGCGCGCGGCGCTCGAGGCCTCCGGCGAGGCCCGCACCGCGGTGATCTCGAAGCTCTACCCCACCCGCTCCCACACCGGTGCCGCCCAGGGCGGCATGGCGGCAGCCCTCGCCAACGTCGAGGAGGACAACTGGGAGTGGCACACGTTCGACACCGTCAAGGGCGGTGACTACCTGGTCGACCAGGACGCGGCGGAGATCCTCGCGAAGGAGGCCATCGACTCGGTCCTCGACCTGGAGAAGATGGGCCTGCCGTTCAACCGCACGCCCGAGGGCCGCATCGACCAGCGCCGGTTCGGCGGGCACACCCGCGAGCACGGCCAGGCCGCCGTGCGCCGCGCCTGCTACGCCGCGGACCGCACCGGCCACATGATCCTGCAGACGCTGTACCAGAACTGCGTGAAGCAGAACGTCGAGTTCTACAACGAGTTCTACGTGCTGGACCTGCTCACGGACCACGACCTCACCACCGAGCAGATCGAGGACGGGGCCGAGGTCAACGCGACCGGCGTCGTCGCCTACGACCTGGCCAGCGGCGAGATCCACGTGTTCCAGGCGAAGGCGATCATCTTCGCCACCGGCGGCGCGGGCAAGATCTTCAAGACGACGTCGAACGCGCACACCCTCACGGGCGACGGCATGGCGCTGGCGTACCGCCGCGGCCTGCCGCTGGAGGACATGGAGTTCTTCCAGTTCCACCCGACGGGCCTCGCGGGCCTCGGCATCCTCCTGTCGGAGGCGGCGCGCGGCGAGGGCGGCATCCTGCGCAACTCCGACGGCGAGCGCTTCATGGAGCGCTACGCCCCCACCATCAAGGACCTCGCGCCGCGCGACATCGTCGCCCGCTCGATGGCCAACGAGGTGCGCGAGGGCCGCGGCGCCGGCCCGAACAAGGACTACGTGCTGCTCGACCTGACGCACCTGGAGCCCGCGCACATCGACGCGAAGCTCCCGGACATCACCGAGTTCGCCCGCACGTACCTCGGCATCGAGCCGTACACCGAGCCCGTGCCCGTCTACCCGACGGCGCACTACGCGATGGGCGGCGTGCCGACCAACATCCTGGGCGAGGTGCTGCGCGACAGCCACAACGTCGTCAAGGGCCTCTACGCGGCCGGCGAGGTCGCGTGCGTGTCCGTGCACGGCTCGAACCGCCTCGGCACCAACTCGCTGCTCGACATCAACGTCTTCGGCAAGCGCGCCGGCCGCTCCGCCGCCGCGTACGCGAAGTCGGCGGGCCCGCACCGGGAGCTCCCGGAGAACCCGACCGCCCGCGTCGAGGCACAGCTCGCCGAGATGCGCGACCGCCCCGACGGCGAGCGCGTCGCGGACGTCCGCAAGGCGCTGCAGGAGACCATGGACGCGAACGCCCAGGTGTTCCGCACCGGCGACTCCCTCAACGAGGCGCTGGCGGAGATCCGGGACCTGCAGAAGCGGTACCGGAACGTCTCCGTCCAGGACAAGGGCAAGCTGTTCAACACGGACCTGCTCGAGGCGATCGAGCTCGGCTTCCTGCTGGACATCGCCGAGGTGACCGTCGTCGCCGCCCTCAACCGCAAGGAGTCGCGCGGCGGGCACTACCGGGAGGACTACCCGGACCGCGACGACGCGAACTACATGCTGCACACGATGGCGTACCGCCGTCCGACGTCGGCCCCCGACGCCGGCGACGGCCACGTCCCGGGCTACTTCGACCACGTCGAGGACTTCGGGGACTACAAGGTCGTCCTGGGGTCCAAGCCCGTCATCCAGACCCGGTACGAGCCCATGGAGCGGAAGTACTGATGACTGCTGTACTCGAGAACCCCGCCACCGAGCCGAAGGCCGGTGCCGTCCCCAGCTTCGAGGTCACGCTCCGCATCCGGCGGTACAACCCCGAGTCGGAGCACGGCGAGGAGTCGACCTGGGACGACTTCACGGTCCAGGTGCACGGCACGGACCGCGTCCTCGACGCGCTGCACATGATCAAGTGGGAGCAGGACGGGTCGCTGACCTTCCGCCGCTCCTGCGCGCACGGGGTCTGCGGCTCCGACGCCATGCGGATCAACGGCCGCAACCGGCTCGCCTGCAAGACGCTCCTCAAGGACGTCAACCCGGACAAGCCGATCACCGTCGAGCCCATCAAGGGCCTGCCCGTGGTCAAGGATCTCGTCGTGGACATGG
>NZ_JBHXAW010000242.1:0-6869 GCF_042726645.1 Isoptericola sp. NPDC060257 | reverse complement strand
CCTCCAGCGCGGCGGGCGTGCGCCCTGCTCCCTCGGCGAGCGTGATCACCAGGTGCCGGGTGTCGATCGACTCGGAGCGCTCGCGCTCCGCGACCTCCACGGCGCCCTGCACCGCGGCGCGGGCGTCCTTCGTGAACCTCTCGAACATCAGATCCTCCTGCCGTGCTTCTTGTGGACCGCCTGCTTGCTCACGCCGAGCGCGTCGGCGACGTCCTGCCACGACCAGCCGAGCTGTCGCGCGCGCTCCACCTGGAGCGTCTCGAGCCGGTCCGCCAGGTCGCGCAGCGCACGGACGGCGCGGAGCCCTTCCGTGGGGTCGTCGCCGGCGGCCGCGCCGACGAGCGTCGTCTCCGTCATGCCGTCAACTCTGGTTGACGATGGACGAGTTGTCAACCAAGGTTGACCCGCGAGTTGTCAGGGCCACGCGCACGTTTCGATGGTCCCGGTCCTGACAGGCCGGGCGGCGGCGTGTGGGATCGGTCACCTGCGGCGGGGGATTGCAGGGCCGCGGTTCCCGGCGTCGTGCGGGTCGGACTACCCTGTTCGGGGATGTCTTGATGTCGAGACATCCGTTCGTGCCGGCCTCTGCCGACCCAGGGGCACCACCGATGGAAGGACGCAGCAGGGTGGACCTGTTCGAATACCAGGCTCGCGACATCTTCGAGAAGCACGGCGTGCCCGTGCTCGGCGGCGTCGTCGCGACGACGCCCGAAGAGGCTCGCGCGGGTGCAGAGAAGCTCGGCGGCGGGACCGTCGTCGTCAAGGCCCAGGTGAAGACCGGTGGCCGCGGCAAGGCCGGCGGCGTCAAGCTCGCCCACTCCCCGGCGGAGGCCGAGGAGAAGGCCGGCGAGATCCTCGGGATGGACATCAAGGGCCACACGGTCCACCGCGTGATGATCGCGCAGGGCGCCAAGATCGCCGAGGAGTTCTACTTCTCCGTGCTCCTGGACCGCGCGAACCGCAACTACCTCGCCATGTGCTCCGTCGAGGGCGGCATGGAGATCGAGCAGCTCGCCGTCGAGCGGCCCGAGGCCCTCGCCCGCGTCGCCGTCGACCCGATCGTGGGCATCGACGAGGCCAAGGCGCGCGAGATCGTCGACGCCGCGAACTTCGCCGAGGACCTCAAGGCCCCGGTCGCCGACGTCATCCAGAAGCTCTGGACGGTCTTCACGGCCGAGGACGCCACGCTCGTCGAGGTGAACCCGCTGGTCCGCACCGAGGACGGCTCGATCGTCGCCCTCGACGGCAAGGTCTCGCTCGACGACAACGCCTCCGAGGTGCGTCACCCCGACCACGAGGCGCTCGAGGACAAGGCCGCGGCGGACCCGCTGGAGGCCAAGGCCAAGGAGAACGGCCTCAACTACGTCAAGCTCGACGGCGAGGTCGGCATCATCGGCAACGGCGCGGGGCTCGTCATGAGCACCCTCGACGTCGTCGCCTACGCCGGCGAGGAGCACGGCGGCGTGAAGCCGGCGAACTTCCTCGACATCGGCGGCGGCGCCAACGCCCAGGTCATGGCCAACGGTCTCGACGTCATCCTCAACGACCCGCAGGTCAAGAGCGTGTTCGTCAACGTGTTCGGCGGCATCACCGCCTGCGACGAGGTCGCCAAGGGCATCGTCGGCGCGCTGGAGATCCTCGGCGACGAGGCCACCAAGCCGCTGGTCGTGCGCCTCGACGGCAACAACGTGGACCTCGGCCGCGCCATCCTGCGCGAGGCGAACCACCCGCTGGTCACCCTGGCCGAGACCATGGACGGCGGCGCGGCCAAGGCCGCCGAGCTCGCCCACCTCTGAGCGCCCCGCCGACGTCGAAAGCAGAGATTCGAGAACAATGTCGATCTACCTGAACAAGGACAGCAAGATCATCGTCCAGGGCATCACCGGCGGGATGGGTGCCAAGCACACCGCCCTGATGCTCGACTCCGGCGCGCAGATCGTGGGCGGCGTGAACGCCCGCAAGGCCGGCACCACCGTGACCCACAAGGACCACGAGGGCAACGACGTCACGCTGCCCGTCTTCGGCACCGTCAAGGAGGCCATGGCGGAGACCGGCGCGAACGTGTCGGTCCTGTTCGTGCCCCCGGCGTTCACGAAGGACGCGGCCATCGAGGCCGTCGACGCCGAGATGCCGCTGATCGTCGTCATCACCGAGGGCGTCCCGGTGCAGGACTCGGCCGAGGTCTTCGCCTACCTCCAGGGCAAGAAGACCCGCATGATCGGCCCGAACTGCCCCGGCATCATCACGCCGGGCGAGTCGCTGGCCGGCATCACGCCGCACACCATCACGGGCAAGGGACCGATCGGCCTCGTGTCGAAGTCGGGCACCCTGACCTACCAGATGATGTACGAGCTGAAGGACCTCGGGTTCTCGACCGCCATCGGCATCGGCGGCGACCCGGTCATCGGTACCACGCACATCGACGCGCTCGAGGCCTTCGAGAACGACCCGGAGACCCAGGCGATCGTCATGATCGGCGAGATCGGCGGCGACGCCGAGGAGCGCGCGGCCGCGTACATCAAGGAGCACGTGACGAAGCCGGTCGTCGGCTACGTCGCCGGCTTCACCGCCCCCGAGGGCAAGACCATGGGCCACGCCGGCGCCATCGTCTCCGGCTCGGCGGGCACCGCGCAGGCCAAGAAGGAGGCCCTCGAGGCCGTGGGCGTGAAGGTCGGCAAGACGCCGTCCGAGACCGCCGAGCTCATGCGCGAGATCCTCAAGTCGCTCTGACCCGAGGGCGCTCCGGCGCCGCGCACGACACACAGACGGCGCCCGTCCCCTCGCCGGGGGGCGGGCGCCGTCTGTGTGTCTGCCGGGTTCTGCCAGGCGCGCGGGTGACGATGGGCCGGTGAGCGCACCACCCGGCACCCGACCCGCCCGCACCGCCCGGACCGTCGACGGCGACGGCCCCGCGCGGCGCCCCGGCCGTGGGGGCGAGCGCTTCGCCGCGGCCACCTCGGGCGCGTGGGCCACCGCGCAGGGCGTCGTGCTGTCCGGTGCCGTCGTCGTGCTCCTCGCGGTCGTCGGTGTGCTCGGCGGGTCGCCGGACTCCGCCTGGACCGGGGCGGTCGGCGTCGCCACGGGGCTGTGGCTGCTGGGGCACGGCGTGCCGATCGACGCGGGCGGCGGCGTGATCACGCTCGTGCCGCTCGGCATCGGTGCCCTCGCCGTGTTCACGACCTACGTGTCCGTCAAGCGCTCGGCGCTGCCCACGCCGGCCGCCTGGGTCGCGGCGACCGTGACGTACGCGGCGGCGACCGTCGCCCTCGCCGCCGCGACCGCCGGCGTGGCGGGCGGCGAGGGGCTCGCGGCCGCCGGCCCCCGGCTCGGCCTCGCGGCGCTCGGCGGCGCCGTCGTGGGCGGGGCGGGCGCCGCGCTCGGCATCCTCGTCCCGCCGGACCGGCCCGAGGTCGTCGTCCCCGGCGGCCTGCTCGACCGCGCGGTGCCCGACGTCGCGCGGCTCGGCCTGCAGGCGGGCACGGTCGCGCTCGCCGCGCTGACCGGGCTGGGGGCCGCGCTCACCCTCGTGTGGGTCGTGGCGGGGCGGGCGACGTCGGAGGACGTGGTGACCGGCCTCGACCCGGGCTGGATCGGCGGTGTCGTGTTCGCCGTCGCGCAGCTCGCGCTGCTGCCCAACCTCGTGCTGTGGGCGACGTCGTGGCTGGCCGGGCCGGGGTTCGCCGTCGGGCAGGGCACCGTGTTCGCCCCGGGCGGGACCGAGGCGGGCCCGCTGCCGGCCGTGCCCCTGCTGGGCGCGCTGCCCGGCCCCGACTGGTCCGGCCCGACGGCCGCGGTCGCCGGCCCGCTCGCCGTCGTGGCCTGCGGCGCGCTCGCGGGCTGGTTCGCGTGGCGGCGGCTCGACCCGGAGCGGGTCCGCTGGGCCGACCTGGCCCAGGTGCTCGCGGGCGTGGTGCTGCTCGCCGGCGTCGCGACCGGGCTGCTGCAGCACTGGGCCGGAGGAGCGGTCGGTGCGGGACGCCTGGCGCAGGTGGGCGCGGACCCCCTGCTCACCGGCGCGGTGGTGGCCGTCGAGGTCGGCGTCGGGGCGGCGGTCGTGCTGGCGTGCGCGCACCTGCAGGTCGGTGGGCGCCTCCGGCGGGAGTAGGCCTCGGTCTCCTTCCGGGCGCGGCGGACGGCGCGGACGCGCGGGTAGGGTGACGTCGTGCAGACCCCGTCCGGCCACCCCGTCGCGTCCACGTCCGCCCAGGGCACGGCCCAGGCCAGGCTCGTGGTCCTGGCCTCCGGCGGCGGCTCCAACCTCGCGGCGCTGCTCGCCGCCCACGACGACCCGGCCTACGGCGCCCGCGTCGTCGGCGTCGTCTCCGACAAGCCCGGTGCCGGGGCGCTCGACCTGGCCCGCGACGCCGGCGTGGCGTCCGTCGTCGTCGCCCCGCAGGACTTCGACGACCGCCCCGCGTGGAACGGCGGCGTGGCAGAGGCCGTCGCCGTCTTCCGGCCCGACTACGTGGTGCTCGCCGGGTTCATGCGGATCCTCGCGCCCTCGTTCGTCGAGCGTTTCGCGGGGCGGATCGTCAACACCCACCCCGCGCTGCTGCCGTCGTTCCCCGGCGCGCACGGAGTGCGGGACGCCCTCGCCTACGGCGTGAAGGTCACCGGCTGCACCGTGCACGTCGTCGACGCCGGCGTCGACACCGGGCCGATCCTCGCCCAGGCCGTCGTCCCCGTGCTCGACGGCGACGACGAGTCCGCCCTGCACGAGCGGATCAAGGTCGCGGAGCGTGCGCTGCTCGTCGAGACCGTCGGTCGCGTCGCCCGTGAGGGGCTGCGCGTCGACGGGCGGCGCGCGCTCGTCGGCTGACCACGGCCGTCGACCGCGGGGACGTCAGACGGTCGGCTCGCGGGCGGTGTCGCCGCTGACGTCGTCGCGCGGGCCGAAGGCGCTCAGCACCTGGTAGACCTCCCGGGCGACGGCGGGCTCGTCGCGCGCGTCCTGGTGGCTCCGGTCGGCCCAGCGGCTCAGCAGCTCGGCGACCTCGAGCGCCATCTGGTCGGCCTGCTCCTTGGTGAGCAGCATGGTCAGGAGCATGAACTGCCGCTTGGCGTCGTCGTCGTCGCCGTCGTGGTGCGCGAAGACGTCGGCGGTCCACTGCAGCGCGGGGCGGACGATGGCCTCCCCGGCGCCAGGGGAGTCCGACTTCACGCGGTAGCTCTGCGCCACGTTGGTCCAGACCCGGTCGCGCTTGTCGCGCGCGTGCTCGGGCGCCTCGACGATCATCCCGGCCTTGGCGAGCACGCGGAGGTGGAAGCTCACCGAGTTGGCGGGCTGCCCGATCGCCTCGGCGAGGTCGGCGGCGCGGGCGTGCTCGAGCACCGAGAGCTGCATGAGGATCCGCTGCCGCACGGGGTGGGCGAGAGCCCGGAGCGCCTCCGGCTCGGTGATCTCCATCGTCTCCTGCACGTGCCCGAGCCTAGCAAGATCCCGCAGCAACAGGTGCGCAACAGCTATTGCGCAATAGATGTTGCGGGATTACGGTCGTGCCCATGACGCAGACCCCGGCGGCCGCGGAGCCGCTTCCCGTGAGCGAGACGCCCCATGTCGGAACCGCGGCCGGCGCCGCCGAGGCCCCGGTGCCGCTGCGCCGCAACCGCCCGTACGTCCTGCTGATGTCCGGCCTCACGACGCAGTCGCTCGGCGGCAGCGTCGCCCGGTTCGCCGTGCCGCTGCTCGCGCTCGGGCTCACCGGCTCGGCGGCTGCCGCGGGCACGATCGCCGCGGTGGGCCAGGCCGGGGCGCTCCTCGCCACGCTGCCGGCGGGGGTCGTCGCGGACCGGACCGACCGTCGTCGGCTGGTCGTCGTCGCTGCCTCGGTGGCCGCCGTCCTGTGGGCGTCCGCGGTCGTCGCCGCGGCCCTCGGCGGCCTGACGGCGTGGCACCTGGCGGCGGTCCTGTGCGGGTCCGCCGTCGCGGCGGCCTTCCTCGACCCGGCGATCAGCGGCGCGTTCCGGGCGGTGGTGCCGACCGCCCAGCTGCCGACCGCCTACGCGACGGCCCAGGGCCGCGACGCCGTCGCGGGCATCGCCGGGGGCCCGGTCGGTGGCCTGCTCTACGGCGTCGCGGCGGCGCTGCCGCTGGTGGGCGCGGTGGTCGGGCACGCCGCGACGGCCCTGTGCGCGTGGTTCGTGCGCGCGCCGCTGAACGACGACGTGACCCAGGCGCGTGCGACCCGGCCGCTCGCCGCGCTGCGCGAGGGGCTGAGGTACGTGTGGGCGGTGCCGCTGTTCCGCGCGAGCCTCGGCCTGTTCGTCGCGGTGAACGTCGCCGTCAACGGGATGCTCGTCGGGATCAACCTCGAGCTCGCGCGTACCGGCACGCCCCCGGTCCTCATCGGCGTCGTCGGGACCGTGGCCGCCGGCTCGATGCTGCTGGGCGCTCTCGCGGCCCCGGCGCTGGTCGCGCGGCTGCGCCTCGGCGTGCTGACGGTGCTGGCGCTCGTCCCGGTCGTGCTCGCCTTCGTGGGCATGGCCCTGCTCCAGACCTACGTCGCGTACGTGGTGCTGGTCGGGGTCGGGATGCTCATGGTCCCCGCGGTGAACTCGGCCATGGCGGGCTACACGGCCGCGATCACCCCCGACCGGATGCAGGGTCGTCTCGCGTCCGTGCTCGGGCTCAGCGGGGTGGCGGCGATGCCGCTCGCCCCGCTGGTCGGCGGCACCCTTCTTGAGGCCGGTGGCATCGGCGTCGTGCTGTGGACGCTGGTGGCGCTGCTCGCCGCGACCGTCGTCGGGCTGGCCCTCGTGCGGTCGCTGTGGCGGGTCGGCACGCCCGACACCTGGGCCGACGACGCCCTCCCGATGCCCGCCGAGTGATCCCGAGCCGTCAGGGTGGGCGCGGGATGCACCCCGCGCTC
>NZ_JBHXAW010000241.1:0-6916 GCF_042726645.1 Isoptericola sp. NPDC060257 | reverse complement strand
GAGCACCGCCAGGGAACTCCGGGTCACCCTCGACGGCCGCCCGGTCGGCGCCACCCCGCCCGCCCGCGACTTCGCGAAGCTGCTCCCGCTCACCCTGGAGCTGGAGGACTTCCACGACACGGAACGGCGGGCCCGAGGTGTCGACCGCCTGTCCGGCAGCCGCGGAGCCGGGTCAGAGCGGGGTGACCGTGCCCCGGAAGTGCTGGCGGCGCCGGCCGCCGTTCCAGCCGACGTACCCGAAGCCGTCGTCGTCCGGGGTGACGGCCACGTCCACCGTGCCGGGCAGCAGGACGGGGGAGGCGAACTCGACCGTCCAGCGATAGGCGTCGCCGCGCGCGTGCCCGACGTCGGCCAGTGCGCGCGCCGCCGTGTACATGCCGTGGGCGATGGCGCGCGGGAAGCCGAACGCCTTCGCGGACAGCGCCGACAGGTGGATCGGGTTCCGGTCGCCCGAGACGGCGCCATACGCGCGCCCGGTGCCCGGCCCGAGCGCCCACCGGCCGGTGGGCAGCGGCGGGGTCCACGTGCCCGCGGGCGCGCGGTCCTCGGCGTCGGCGTCCGCCGCCTCGTCCCGCGGGGCGTCCGCCTCGTCGGACCAGGGCAGGTGGAAGCCCTTGGCGAGGTAGGTCGACACGCCCCGCCACACGGGCCCGACGTCCGGGTCGGCCTGCCGGCGCACCTCGGCGACGAGGTCCACCTGCACGCCTCGCTTGTGCGGGCGCAGGTTCTGGGCCCAGGCGCGCACCTCGAGCACGTCGCCGACGACGACGGGCCCGCGCAGCTCGACGTCGTTCGCCAGGTGCACCATCCCGAGCAGCGGCAGCGGGAAGTCGCCGCGCACCATGACTGCGGTCGCCAGCGGGAACGCCAGCACGTGCAGGTACCCCGCGGGCAGCACGTCGGTGACCGGCTCGTGCAGCAGCCGCTGGTAGTCGTGCAGGTGGTGGGCGAGCTCCGCCGTCGGCACGCGGGTGACGCGGTACGCGACGTCGGGCAGCGTCAGGGGGGCGGGCTCGCCGTCGCCCTCCGACCGGCCCTGGCCGATGACGGGCAGGCCCGGCATCGCGCGCCCCGCCGCGATGCGGCCCGAGGCGGCGGCGCCGCGCGCGTAGAGGCTGCCGAGGCCCGGCAGGGTGGGCAGGGTCTCGACGCGCAGCGGCTCGCCGGCGCTGGTGGCCGGCGCGGCCGCCGTCACCGCCCCACCAGGTTCTGGCCGCACACGCGCAGCACCTGGCCGTTGACCCCGGCGGACGCCGGCGACGCGAGGAAGACGATCGCCTCGGCGACGTCGACCGGCCGGCCGCCCTGCTGCAGCGAGTTGAGGCGCCGGGCCACCTCGCGGGTGGCGAAGGGGATCGACGCCGTCATCTCGGTCTCGATGAAGCCGGGCGCGACGGCGTTCGCCGTGCCGCCGCGCGCGGCGACCAGCGGGGCCGTGGCACGGGTGTGCCCGATGACGCCGGCCTTGGAGTAGCCGTAGTTCGTCTGGCCCTTGTTGCCGGCGATGCCGGAGGTCGACGCGAGCGACACGATGCGCAGCCCGTCCACGCCCGCGCCCCCGTCGAAGCCGAGCAGCTGGTCGTTGATCCGCAGCTGGGCCTCGAGGTTGACGGCGATGACGGCGTCCCACTGGGCGGGCTTCATGTTGGCCAGCAGCTTGTCGCGCAGGATGCCCGCGTTGTGCACCACGACGTCGAGGCCGCCGTGGCGGGTGCGCGCGTGCTCGAGGATGCGTCGGCCGGCGTCGTCGGACGTGACGTCGAGCTGGAGCGCCGTGCCGCCCACCGCGTTGGCGGTGCGCGCCAGCCCCTCGCCGGCGGCGGGGACGTCCACGCACACGACCGTGGCGCCGTCGCGGGCGAGGGTCTTCGCGATGGCGGCCCCGATGCCACGGGCGGCCCCGGTGACGACGGCGACCTTCCCGGCCAGCGGCCGGTCCCAGTCGGCGGGGGCCGCGGCGTCGGCCGGGCCGACCGGCAGCAGCTGGCCGTCCACGTACGCGGACCGCGCGGACAGGAAGAACCGCAGCGTGGCGAAGACGGACGTCGAGTCGACGGCGGCGCCCTCGGTGAGCACGATCCCGTTGCCGGTGGCGCCGGCGCGCAGCTCCTTGGCGAGCGAGCGCAGGAAGCCGTCGACGCCGTTGCGCGCCGCGGCGAGCGCCGGGGCGTCGCCGTCGGCGGCGGCGCGGGAGACGGTGACGACGCGCCCGTTGGTGGCGAGCCGGCGCAGGACGGAGCCCGTGGCCAGCACGGCCGCGGACACGTCGGTGGGACGCCGCGTCTCGGTGAGCACCAGCAGGACGGCGCCCCAGCGGGCGTCGTCGGTGGGCTGGCGGCGCACGTCGAGGCCCCAGCCGAGCAGCTCCTGGGCGATCCTGTCCGCGTCGCCGGTGGAGGCGTCGTCGGAGACGACGAGCACCGGCCCGACGGTGAGCGGGTCACCCGCGCGGAAGCGGCGCAGGATCGCGGGTCGCGGCAGGCCCAGCTTCTTCGCGAGCGTCTTGGTGAAGCCGGAGTTGACGGCCTTGGTGTAGGAGTCGGTCACGGGTTCCTCTCAGACGGACTCGACGACGGCGGTGGCCCCGAGGCCGCCCGCGGCGCAGATGGAGATCAGGGCACGCGCCGGCCGGCCGGTCTCGGCGGCCTTGGCCGCGACGAGCTTGGCGGCCGTGGCGAGGATGCGGCCGCCCGTCGCGGCGAACGGGTGGCCGGCGGCGAGCGAGGAGCCGTTGACGTTGAGCTTCTCCCGGTCCACGCTGCCGAGCGGCGCCTCGAGGCCGAGCTCCGCCTTGCAGTAGTCGGCGTCCTCCCAGGCGGCGAGCGTCGTGAGGACGGTCGATGCGAACGCCTCGTGGATCTCGAAGAAGTCGAAGTCGTCGAGGGTCAGGCCGTTGCGGGCCAGCAGGCGCGGCACCGCGTGCACGGGCGCCATGAGGAGGCCGTCGTGGCCGTGCACGAAGTCGACGGCGGCGGTCTCGGCGTCGACGAGCCGCGCGAGCACCGGCAGGTCGCGCTCGGCGGCCCACGCGGCCGACGACAGCAGCACGGTGGAGGCACCGTCGGTCAGCGGCGTGGAGTTGCCGGCCGTCATCGTGGGCTCGGCGGGCTCGGCGAGGCCGCGGCCGAACACCGGCTTGAGCTTCGCGAGCTTCTCCAGCGAGGTGTCCGCGCGCAGGTTGTCGTCACGGGTCAGGCCGCGGAACGGCGTGACCAGGTCGTCGAAGAACCCGGCGTCCCACGCGGCGGCGAGGTGCTGGTGGCTGGCGAGCGCGACCTCGTCCTGCGCGGCGCGGGAGATGCCCCAGCGCGCGGTGGTGATGGCCTGGTGCTCGCCCATCGAGAGGCCGGTGCGCGGCTCGTCGGTGGCGGGCGTGAGGGGCTTGAGGTCGGCCGGACGGATCTTCGCGAAGGCCTTGAGACGCGCCTGGAGCGTCTTGGCGTGCGACGCGTCGAGCAGCGCGCGGCGGAGGCCCTCGCTCACGGCGACGGGGGCGTCCGAGACGGTGTCGGAGCCGCCGGCGACGCCGGACTCGATCTGGCCGAGCCGGATCTTGTTGGCGACGGTGATCGCGGCCTCGAGGCCGGTCGCGCACGCCTGCTGCAGGTCGAAGGCGGGGGTCTGGGGCGACAGCGAGGAGCCGAGCACCGACTCGCGGACCAGGTTGAAGTCGCGCGAGTGCTTGAGGACGGCGCCGCCCACGACCTCGCCGAGGCGCTCGCCCTGCAGGCCGTACCGGGCGACGAGCCCTTCGAGCGCCGCGGTGAACATCTCCTGGTTGGAGGCGTCGGCGTACTTCTTGCCGGCGCGCGAGAACGGGATGCGGTTGCCGCCCACGATCACGGCGTCGCGCACGCCGGCGGGGGCGGACGGGTTCGCTTCGCGGGTGTTCCGGGAGGTGCCGGACGGCTTGCGTGTAGCCACAGGGGTAGATCCTTCACTCCGTCGGTCAGGTAGGACTCACAGTACCTGATACTCTCAGTCTCGTGAGACGAGTCACAAGGTGCGGCCGATGACGGCCGCGGAACAGCTCGACGCCCGTTCGGCTCCGGATGCTCGTTCGGCCCTCGACGGTCGTTCTACACGGTGGGACGACCATCGTGCCGCGCGCCGGGCGCAGCTCGTGAACGCCGCGCGCAAGGCCGTGCACCGCGCCGGGCCGGGGGTCTCGATGGACGAGATCGCGGGCGAGGCGGGCACGTCCAAGTCGATCGTCTACCGGTACTTCGAGGACAAGGCGGGCCTGCGCCTCGCCGTGGCCGCGCACGTCGTCGCGACGATGCACGACGCGCTCCGCGAGGCCGCCGAGGCCGCGCCCACCCCGCACGCGGCCCTGCGCGCGATGGTCCGGGTGTACCTCGAGATGATCGAGCACTCGCCCAACGTCTACTGGTTCGTCACCCGCACCGCCATCGGCGGCAACGAGCCCGCGCCCGGCACCGCCGGGACGGGGCAGGTCGAGGCGCTCGGCGCCTACCTCGACTCGGTGATCGAGCTGGTGGCCGAGCCGTTCGCCAAGGCCGTCCAGGTGCCCCCGGCGCTCGCCGCCGCCTGGGCCGCGGGGGCCGTCGGCTTCGTGCGCGGCGCCGGCGAGTGGTGGCTCGGACACGGCGCGGAGCAGGGCGGTCCCGACCGGCTCACCCGGGAGGACCTCACCGAAAAGGTGACGCTCTGGCTGTGGACCGGCCCCGTCGGCGTCCTCCACCACGAGGAGTCCGCGCCCTTCGACCTCGCCGGGTCCTCCCACCCCTTCGAGACCTCCAACCCCGCACAACCGCAGGAGAACCGATGACCACGACGTCCGACCGTCCCGCGACGACGCAGGCCGCACCCGCCCCCAAGGCGACCCCGCGCGTCGACGTCGCCGGCCTGTCCGAGCAGCTGCTCGGCCGGTGGCCGGAGTGGCGCCGCCACGCCCGCGCCCGCTCGACCGACCCGACCTTCTGGAAGGACGAGTCGCTCTCGATGGCGGAGCACCGCGAGCGGGTGCTCGAGCAGATGAAGCTGCTCGCGACCGACCCGAAGCACCAGGTGTGGCTCGGATACCCGACGCGCCTCGGCGGGGCGGACGCCCCGGGCGCGAACCTGGCGGGCTTCGAGGAGCTCGCCGTCGCGGACCCGTCGCTGCAGATCAAGGCGGGCGTCCAGTGGGGCCTGTTCGGCTCGGCCATCCTGCACCTGGGCACGCCCGAGCAGCAGGACCGCCTGCTGCCGGGGGCGATGGACCTGTCGGTGCCGGGCGCGTTCGCGATGACGGAGATCGGGCACGGCTCGGACGTCGCGTCGGTGGCCACCACGGCCACCTACGACCCGGAGACGGAGGAGTTCGAGATCCACACGCCGTTCCGCGCGGCGTGGAAGGAGTTCCTCGGCAACGCGGCGGTGCATGCCACGGCGGCGACCGTCTTCGCGCAGCTCATCACGAACGGCGTCAACCACGGCGTGCACTGCTTCTACGTGCCGGTGCGCGACCCGGAGACCATGGAGTTCCTGCCCGGGATCAGCGGGCACGACGACGGGCTCAAGGGTGGCCTGCGCGGCGTCGACAACGGGCGGCTCGCCTTCGATCACGTCCGCATCCCGCGCGCCGACCTGCTCGCCCGCTACGGCGCGGTCGCCGCCGACGGGACCTACTCGTCGTCGATCGACAGCCCCGGCCGCCGCTTCTTCACCATGCTCGGCTCGCTGGTGCAGGGCCGCGTGTCGCTGGACGGCGCCGCGTCGACGGCGTCCAAGCTGGGCCTCGCCATCGCCGTGAAGTACGGCGCGGAGCGCCGCCAGTTCACCTCGTCGTCGCCGATCGAGGAGACGGTGCTGCTGGACTACGCGACCCACCGCCGCCGCCTGTTCCCGCGCATCGCCGGGACGTACGCGACGCACTTCGCGCACGACCGCCTCCTCGACCTGTTCGACGACGTCTTCTCCGGCGAGAAGGACACCCCGGAGAACCGCGAGGACCTCGAGACGATGGCGGCGGCGCTCAAGGCGACGTCGACCACGTTCGTGCTCGAGACGCTCCAGGAGGCCCGCGTGGCCTGCGGCGGCGCCGGCTTCATCACCGAGAACCGCATCACGAGCCTGCACCACGACATGGACGTCTACGCCACGTTCGAGGGTGACAACACGGTGCTGCTGCAGCTCGTCGCCAAGCGTCTCGTGGGCGACTACGCCAAGGCCCTCAAGGGCGCGACGTCGACGCCGGCCGGCATCGCCCGGTTCGTCGTCGACCGCGCCGCGGACGCCGCCCTGCACCGCACCGGCCTGCGCCGGGCCGGCCAGGCCCTCGCCGACGCCGGCGACCCGCGCCGCGCCGCGGGGCACCTGCGCGACGCCGAGACGCAGCGCGAGCTGCTGGCCGACCGCGTCGCGACCATGGTCGAGGAGGTCGCCATGGCCCTGCGCCCCGCGCAGAAGGCGGACCCCGTGACGGCCGCGCGGATCTTCGACGAGAACCAGGTGCAGCTCGTCGAGGCGGCCAGGGCGCACGCCGACCTGCTGCGCTGGTCGGCGTTCACCGACGCGCTCGAGCAGATCGAGGACCCGGGCACCCGCCGCGTCATGACGTGGGTGCGCGACGTCTTCGGGCTCACCCTCATCGAGCGCAACCTCGCCTGGTACCTCATCAACGGGCGGCTCTCCGCGCAGCGCGCGCGCACCGTGACGTCGTACGTCGACCGCCTGCTCGACCGCCTGCGTCCGCACGCCGTCGACCTGGTCGACGCGTGGGGCTACGGGCCCGACCACCTGCGGGCGGTCATCGCGTCCGGCATCGAGGCGGAGCGGCAGGACGAGGCCCGGGCGTACTACGCCCGGCAGCGCGCCGACGGCACCGCGCCGATCAGCGAGAAGGCGCTGAAGAAGCAGAAGCGCGCCTGACACGGAGAGAAGCCCGGACCGGACCGCGCCTGCTGCGGTC
>NZ_JBHXAW010000240.1:0-6870 GCF_042726645.1 Isoptericola sp. NPDC060257 | reverse complement strand
GCCCGGGGGCGTCCCTCGCGCGTCCCCGGGCCGGAGGCCCTTCTCGCACCCGAGTTCAGCGCCTCCGCGCGACGCGTCCGGCAGCTCCCGGTCAGGTTCTCCTGGCGGGACCCTCCGCGCCGAGGAGCCTCGCGGCGGCCGGCGCTCCACGCCGCGTCCTGCCGCCCGCTCCTCTGACGGACCCCGCCCCCTGGGTGCCTACCGCGCCGGGATGCGGACCCCTGCCGACCGGAGCCGGTTCTCGACCAGGGCGACGCCCTGCGCCACGGCCGTGCCCTCGACCTCGCCGTGGTGGGCGATCAGCTCGTAGCGGGCTGCGGCGTCGCTGCGGGCCCGCAGGCCGGTCACGATCCGCAGCCGCTCCGGGTGGGCGAGGAGGTGGTCGGCCATCGCGTCGGCGTACTCGGCGACCCGCGGGTCGTCCGGTTCCAGCGCCGTCGTGTCGACGCCACGATGAATCAGGGCGACGAACGCCGGGTCGTCCACAGCCTCGGTCACGTCGGCGACGTAGTCGTCGAACCTCTCCGGGACGAGAGCGCGGGCGAGCACCATGCCCTCGCGCGCGGCGGCCACCTCCGTGGCGGGGAACCCGAGACCGGGCATGCGGTCGAGCAGGGCGACCGCGGCGTCGGGGAGCAGAGCACGGTCGCCGTCGCCGAGCCGGCGCAGCGCCGCCGCCTGCGCGGTCAGCTCCTCGATGCGTGCAGCGAGAGTCCGCTCGACGTCGGCGAGACCTGCCGCGAGCGCGTCCGGGTCGGCGTCGAGCAGGGCGGTGATCTCGGCCAGCGGCACGCCCGCCGCGGCCAGCGCCCGGACCCTGACGAGCCGCAGGAGGTGGGTCGAGTCGTACCGGCGGTAGCCGGAGCGGTCACGCTCGGGCTCCTCGACGAGACCCACCTTGTGATAGTGCCGGACCGTCTTCACCGTGACCCCGGCGAAGGAGGCCGCCTGCCCGATCGTGACTCCGTCCACCATGCACACAGTGTGCCCCGTCGCTGCAGGTCACGGCGCGATGGCTTCGCCCTGGAACACCGCGTCGACAAGGACCTGCTGCACCTTCTGGAACGCGCCCTGCACGGACATCTCGGCGTCGTCCACGCAGTTCAGCGCGGCGGACATGGTGGTGCTGCCGTCCGGCGTGCCGTACATCAGCGTCGCGTACCCGGCCATCCCGCCGTTGTGGGTGACGAGCGTGCGGCCGTCAGCCAGCTCCTGGACGAACACGCCCAGGCCGTATCCCATGTCGGGGATCGGGGTGGGGAACGGGTCGCACATCTGCGCCACGAGATCGGCGGGCAGGAGCCGGCCGCCCAGCAGCGCCGAGAAGAACGTCGCGGCGTCGTGAGGGGTCGAGATCATGTCCCCACCCGTCGAGATCCACGACGGGTTGTGCCGCGAGACGTCGACCGTCTGCTCCTGTCCGTCCTCCTCGTACCGGAAGTACGCGCGCGCGTAGGGTTCGGGCAGGTCGGGCGACGCGTCCGGCACGGACGTGCCGGACAGCCCCAGCGGGTCGATGACGAGGCGCCGCATCTCCTCCCCCAGCGTGCGGCCGGTGACGTTCTCGACGATCAGTCGGAGGAGCACGTAGTTTGTGTTGGAGTAGCTCCACCTCGTGCCGGGCTCGAAGCGTGCCGTCCTGGCCAGCGCGAACCGCGCGAGGTCCTCCGGCCGGTGCGTCTCGAAGCGTGCCGCGAGCCACTCGCGCGCCGCCGGCCCGTAGTTGCTCGGCATCCCCTGCTCGAAGGCACCGTCGGCGTCCGCGTCGCCGGTGAAGTTGAAGACGCCGCTGGTGTGCTGGAGCAGCATCCGGACCGTGACGCGCGGGTCGAGGTCGAGGCCGGGCAGGTGCGGGGCCGCCGGGTCGTCGAGGCCGAGCCGGCCCTCGTGCACGAGCAGCAGGACGAGCGCCGCGGTGAAGGTCTTGGTGTTGCTCCCGATGCGCGTCCGGGTGTCGACCGACGGCGCGGCGGTCCCGTCGAGCGCGGCCCGGCCGGCGCTGGCGGCCCACTCGCCGCTGGTGTCGTGGACGTGCAGGGAGACGCCGAGGATGCGGTCGTCCACCAGGTCGTCGAGCACCGTGCGGAGGTGCGGACGGGTGGCGGTCCAGGTGGGGTGGGTGGCGGTCATGGCGTGCTCCTCAGTGTCTCGGTGGCGGCTCCGTGCCGTCTGCGACGAGCGTCCACCCCGCCCCAGGGGCAACCTCAACTGTGATGCCCGTCACACTGCGGTCCGGACCTGGGGCGCACTGACGGGGGTCAGGAGACGAGGTTCAGCAACCGGCTGGCGACGACGGCGGTGACCGTGGTCCAGCCGACGATCGCCACCGCCTGCCAGACGAGCACGCGGGCCTTGCCGACGCCGGACGCCACCAGCATCGAGGCCGTGAAGTGGGTGGGCAGCAGCAGCGGGCCGAGGAGGCTGACGCCGGGGACGCCGTAGCGCTCGTACGCGCGCTGGAACTTCGCCCGGCGGGCGCTGCGTCGGTCGTCCGCCGGCTCGGCCGGGATCGTGGTGTCCTCCGCGGCGCCGGGGCCCACCAGGACGGCGCTGCGCTGCCGGGTCTTCGCGCGACGGCGGCTCACCACCGCGTCGCGGGCGCCGGCGCTGGCCAGGACGACGGCGGTCACGGCGAGGAAGTTGCCGACCATCGCGGCGGCGGCCGCGACGGCGGGGTAGATCCCGCCGAGGATGCCGATGGTCGCGCCGCCCTCCCCTTCGATGAAGGGGACCATGGCCGCGACCGCGACGATCAGCGGCTGGGCGAGATCGGGGACCTGGGCGACCAGGTCCTGGAACGTGTCGACGAGGTTCACGGTGTGCTCCTGGGTGTCGGGCGTCGTCGGGTCGTCCCCAGTCCACCCGGGGCCGGGAGCACCCGGTAGTGCCCCTCGTCACCGGCTCCTGTGTCGACCGCACGTCTCGGCCATGACATGTGTCATGCGGTGCGGGCGTCGGCGGGACGAGGTGGTGGCGGGTGAGCGACCGCGCCACGATGACGTCATGCCCGCGCCCGCCGTCGTGGAGATCGCGTGCGACGAGTCGGGGTTCTCCGGGACGAACCTGCTGGACCCGGCGTCGCCGGTGATCGCGCACGCGGGGGTGGACCTCACCCGCGAGGAGGCGGCGGCCGTGCTCGGCACGCTGCGGTCGCGGTTCAACCACCGTCGGACGCAGGAGCACAAGGCCAGCCTGCTCCTGCGGCCGGGGCAGCCGGAGGCGGTGGCGTGGTTCCTGGCGGAGCTGGCGGGCCGCTCGACGGTGCACGTCGTCGACAAGCGCGACCACGTCGCGGGGCGGGTGCTCGATCTGCTCACGGGCGAGCCGTCGTACCTCGACGGGTCGCGCCTCGGCCGCGACCACGGCCGCGCGGTCGCGGTCCTGCGAGGCCGGGGCGACGTCCTCGCCGCGTTCGTCGCGATGACGCACCTCAAGCACCGGCGCCGGCCGGACCCTGCTGCCGTCGGCCGGTTCGTCGCCCTCGTCCCGGGCGTCGTGGCCGACGGCGTGCCGGAGCTGGCCGGCCTGACCCGGCGGGACGTCGTGGCTGTCCTGGACCGGCTGCTCGACGGCGACCCCGCCGTCCCGCCGCCGCTCGAGCCGCTGGTGCCGGCCCTGGCGGAGACGGTGCTGCGATGGAGCGACGGCCACCGGTCGGTCGTCGTCGTGCACGACGAGCAGAGCGCGCTCACGCGGCAGCGGACCGCCGTCCTGGCCGCGAGCCTCGCCGCCGCGGTGTCGCCCGCTCCTCCGCCCCTCCTCGCGGTGCGGCAGGTGGACTCCCGCCACGATCCGCGCGTGCAGGTCGCCGACCTCCTGGCCGGGTGGGCCCGGAGCTCTGCGGAGCCCGTGGCCTGACGCCCGGCAGCGCCGGCGACGGTCGCCGAATCGACCACCGGGTGAAATTGGGGGTTGCGCTCCGGGAAACCGGTCCCCTACGGTCAAGAAACCGGTTGCTGTGATCTGTTCGTAACCAATGAGGGTTGCGGACAGCGGTCGTACCGCCCAGCGGAGCGGCCTCGGCACCGGCTGCACGTCCCGCGTTCGACGACGAAGGTGAGGCAGCAACGATGAGACGGCAAGCAGCGCGACGACTCCTGGCGGCGGGGGTGACGACGTCCCTGGCCGCCGCGATCGGAGTGACCGCCCTGACGCTCCCCGGCGCTCAGGCAGCAGAGACCGGCCCGACCGGGTTCGCCACCCAGAACGGTGGCACGACGGGCGGCTCCGGCGGCGCCGTCGTGAAGGCGACGACCGGCACCCAGATCCACGAGGCGTTGTGCGGCCGCGCCTCGGAGGACACCCCGATCACCATCCAGGTCGAGGGCACGATCAACCACGGCAACACGAGCAAGGTCTCGGGAGACAGCTGCAACACCGCGGACGGCGTGATCGAGCTGAAGCAGATCAGCAACGTCACGCTCGTCGGGGTGGGCAGCGGCGCCACGTTCGACCAGGTGGGCATCCACATCCGCGAGGCCAGCAACATCATCATCCAGAACGTCACGGTCAAGAACGTCAAGAAGTCGGGCTCCCCGACGTCCAACGGCGGCGACGCGATCGGCATGGAGTCCGGCGTCTCGAACGTGTGGGCCGACCACGTGACGCTCGAGGCCTCGGGCGGCGAGTCCGAGGGCTACGACGGCCTCTTCGACATGAAGGGCGACACGAAGTACGTGACGCTCTCCTACAGCATCCTCCGCGGCTCCGGCCGCGGCGGCCTCGTCGGCTCGGGCGACAGCGACCTGGGCAACGGGCCGGTCACCTACCACCACAACCTCTACGAGAACATCGACTCGCGCCTCCCCCTGCTGCGCGGGGCGACGGCCCACATCTACAACAACCACTACGTCGACATCCACGAGTCGGGCATCAACGCGCGCGCCGGCGGCAAGGCGAAGGTCGACAGCAACTACTTCCAGGACTCGAAGGACGTGCTCGGCACGTTCTACACCGACCTGCCGGGCTACTGGCAGGTCGCCGGGAACACCTTCGACAACGTCACGTGGTCGGCGCCGGGTGAGGACAACAACCCCGCCGGCCCGAACCCGACGTCCACGACGACGGTCAGCATCCCCTACGACTACTCGCTCGACGACGCCGGCTGCGTGCCGGACGTCGTCGCCGCGACCGCGGGGGCGAACAAGGGCCTGAAGGTGTCCGACGGCTCGTGCGAGGCGACGACGCCGGACCCGACCGACCCCACCGACCCGCCGACCGGCGAGCCCACGGACCCGCCGACCGGCGAGCCGACCGACCCGCCGACGGAGGAGCCGAGCGGGACCAACCTCAGCCTGGGCGCCGGCGCGGACGGGTCGACCAAGGCGTCGGGCAGCAGCTTCGGCAACGTGACCGACGGCAACCTGAGCACCTTCTGGTCGCCGACGAGCACCACGGGCCGCGTGTCCGTCAAGTGGGCCACCCCGCAGACGGTGGCACAGGCCAAGGTCGTCGAGGCGGCCGGCTCCGAGGGCACGATCACCGCGTTCCGCATCGTCAACCACGACGACGGCGCCGTCCTCGCGACCGGCAGCCGCGCGGGCGTCGTCAACCTGCCCACGACCACGCTGAGCAAGCTCGACCTCGAGATCACCGGTGCCTCCGGCACGCCGAAGGTGGCCGAGCTCGAGACGTACGCCGGCCAGGGCTCCACGGACCCGACGGACCCCACCGACCCGACGGACCCCACCGACCCGACGGACCCCACGGACCCCACGGACCCGCCGACCCCGAGCGGCGAGGTCATCTACGCCGCGCCCGACGGCTCGGCCGGCGCGGCCGGCACCGAGGCGGACCCGACGACGGTCGCCGCGGCGATCGCCGCCGTCGAGCCGGGCGGGGCGATCTACCTGCGCGGCGGCCAGTACGACCTGGCCGACACGCTCACGATCGAGCCGGGCAACGACGGGACGTCGTCGGAGCGCACGCTGCTGTCGGCGTACCCGGGCGAGAAGCCGGTGCTCGACTTCTCCGCCCAGGCCGAGGACTCCGCCAACCGCGGCCTCGCCATCGGCGGCAACTTCTGGCACGTGTACGGGATCACCGTGCAGAACTCGGGCGACAACGGCATCCTGCTCGGCGGCGACGACAACGTGATCGAGCGCGTCGTCACCCGCGGGAACGCGGACACGGGCCTGCAGATCGCCCGCCTGGTCGCCGGTGCGCCGAAGGAGGAGTGGCCGTCGGACAACCTCGTGCTCAGCTCGGAGTCCTACGACAACGTCGACTCCGACGGCGAGGACGCGGACGGCTTCGCGGCCAAGCTGACGGTGGGCGAGGGCAACGTGTTCCGCGACTGCGTGGCGCACAACAACATCGACGACGGATGGGACCTGTACGCCAAGACCGACACGGGCCCCATCGGCGTGGTGACCATCGAGGACTCGCTCTCCTACGAGAACGGCACCCTGTCGGACGGCTCGCAGGCCGGCAGCGGTGACCGCAACGGCTACAAGCTGGGCGGCGAGGACATCCCCGTCGACCACGTGATCACGGGCAGCATCGCCTATGAGAACGGCAAGCACGGTCTCACGTACAACAGCAACCCGGGCTCGATCACGGTCTCGGACAACGTGAGCATCGGCAACGAGGAGCGCAACTTCAACTTCGACGAGGGCAGCCACCGGTTCAGCGGCAACGTGTCGTGCAACAGCGGCTCGAACGACCGGATCGTCGGCAGCGACGACGGCACCAACCAGTTCTGGTCCGGCTCCAACGGCTCCGCGTGCGGCGCCTACGCGGGCGACCTCGACTGGTCCTTCGCCGCGGACGGCTCGCTGGAGGTGACCTTCGGCTGAGCCGATCCGCCCCTGACGGCGCGCCCTGCGCGGGCGCGCCGTCACCCCGACCCCGGCCGGCCCGTCGACCCCA
>NZ_JBHXAW010000239.1:0-6964 GCF_042726645.1 Isoptericola sp. NPDC060257 | reverse complement strand
GCGCCCTCCACCTCGGGAGGGATACGTCCGCGCGAAGCCGTCCTCGACCCGCGCTCGTCGTTCGCCTCACGCGGCGTAGGGCGGATCTCTCGTCCCGCACCCGTCCCGTCCGAGGGTGACGCGGCGGGCGGCTCGCCGCCGGCGGCGCGCAGCCGGGCGCGCGGAGCGACGCCGTCGGACGGTGGGTGGGGAGGCTTAAGGTGCTGGCGTGCCTGCGCGACGACGGACCGAACCTGCTGCCGGACGGGCGGCCGTGGCCGCGTGGCTGGGCGGCGACGCCTCGCGGCCCGTCGTGACGACGGCGGTGCGGTTCACGCTGGAGGAGCTGGCCGACGTCGCGCCCGGGAACTCGGTGGAGGTACGGGTGCCGCCCGCCGGGGCCGTGCAGGCCGTGGCGGGGCCGCGGCACACGCGCGGGACGCCGCCGAACGTGGTGGAGACCGACGTCGAGACCTGGCTCGCGCTCGCCACCGGTCGGCTCTCGTGGGCCGACGCCGTCGCGTCCGGGCGGGTGAGCGCCTCGGGAGAGCGGGCCGACCTGTCCGCGCTGCTGCCGCTGCAGGCCGCACGCCCGCGTCCCTGACGGGCTCCGCCGAGGGAGTACGCATCCCCGCGAGGTAGTACGGAGTGCCGCGAGGGAGTACCGGATCCCGCGGGGCGGCCGGAGAGCGCGCGGTTGTCGGCCGGTTCCGCTACGTTCGGCCCACCGGGCAGGCACGCATCCCGACGGCCGGACGACGACGTCCGGTGACGTGGGGTTCAACAACGGTTCACGCGGGTCTGCTGAGGTGACGTCACCCACGTCCGCCGCGAAGGAGCCACCGTGAGCCCCACCCGTCCCGCCCGCCGTCGAGCACCGCTCGCCGCCGCCACCGCGGCCGCGCTCGTCCTGCCCGTCGGCGCCGCCCTGGCCGTCCCCGCGACGGCCGCCGTCTCGCCCGACGCTTCCGTCGTCATCGACGAGCTGTACGGGGGCGGCGGCAACAGCGGCGCCGCGTTCAACCAGGACTTCGTCGAGCTGTACAACCCGACGGACCAGCCGGTGTCCCTCGAGGGGTGGTCGGTCCAGTACGCCTCCGCGACCGGCACCTGGGCCAACGGGGCCCAGACGAACCTCGCGGGGTCGATCCCGGCGGGCGGGTCGTTCCTCGTCGCGGAGGCGCTGGGCGGGAACACGTCGCTGCCCGCGCTGCCGACCCCCGACGTCACCGGCACCATCGCGATGTCCGGCACGGGCGCGAAGGCGGCGCTGGTGCGCTCGACGGACCGCCTGACGTGCGCGGGTGCGGACTGCGCGGCGGCCGAGGCCGTCGTCGACCTCGTCGGCTGGGGCCCGACCGCCAACGCCTTCGCGGGCTCGGGGCCGGCACCGGCGACGACGAACGCCACGTCGGTCGCGCGCCGCGCCCACGCGCACACCGCCGACAACGCCGCTGACTTCGCGGCCGGGGCGCCGACGCCGACCGCGAGCGGCACCGACCCCGGTACGGACCCGGGGCCTGCCGAGGACGCGACGATCGCCGAGATCCAGGGCTCCGGCGCCGCGTCGCCGCTGGCCGGGAAGACGGTGACGACCACCGGCGTCGTGACCGCCACCTACCCCACGGGCGGCTTCGACGGGCTCTACCTCCAGACGGCCGGCACCGGCGGCGACCCCGCCGACGACGCGACGCCCGGCGCCTCCGACGCCGTCTTCGTGTACTCCCGCGCCGCGGCCGGCGAGCTCGAGGTGGGCGACCACGTGGAGGTCACCGGCGAGGTCAGCGAGTACTCCGGCCTCACGGAGCTCACCGCGGACTCCTGGGCCCCGCTGGACGAGCCCGGCGCCGTCGAGCCGCTGGCCACGACCTGGCCCGCGACCGACGCCGAGCGCGAGGTGCTCGAGGGCATGCTGCTCGCGCCGCAGGGCGACTTCACCGTCACCGACAACTACGACACGAACTTCTACGGCACGATCGGGCTCGCCGCGGGCGGCTCGCCGCTGGTGCAGCCCACCACGGCCGGCCGACCCGGCTCGGTGGAGGCGAAGCAGCAGGCCGAGGACAACGCGGCCCGCGCCGTCCTGCTGGACGACGGCGCGTCGACGAACTACGGCTCGGCCGCCAACTCGTCGCAGCCGCTGCCGTGGCTGACGGGCGGTGACCCCGTGCGGGTCGGCGCCGCCGTGACCTTCACACGGCCGGTCGTCCTCGACTACCGGTACGACGCCTGGGGGCTGCAGCCGCAGCGCCGGCTCACGCCCGACGTGGCCGACGCGGTGCAGCCCGCCACGTTCGAGGACACGCGCGAGGCCTCGCCGCAGGACGTCGGCGGCACGCTGCAGGTGGGCACCTTCAACGTGCTCAACTACTTCACCACCACGGGCGACCAGCTCGACGGGTGCACGTACTACACGGACCGCGCGGGCGACCCGGTCACCGTGCGCGGCGGCTGCGACGCCCGCGGCGCTGCCGAGGCCGAGGACCTGGAACGGCAGCAGACCAAGATCGTCGCGGCGATCTCGGCGCTGGGGGCCGACGTCGTCGGCCTCGAGGAGATCGAGAACTCCGCCGCGTTCGGCAAGGACCGCGACCAGGCCCTGTCCGACCTGGTCGACGCGCTCAACGCGCACGACGGCGCGGGCACCTGGGCGTTCGTCGCCTCGCCGGCGGCCGTGCCCGCGAGCGAGGACGTCATCCGCACGGCGTTCGTCTACCGCACCGCGGGCGCCGAGCCCGTCGGGACCTCGCGGATCCTCGACGACCCGGAGGCGTTCGGCAACGCACGCCAGCCGTTGGCGCAGGTGTTCCAGCCGGCCGGCGGGGTCGACGCCGACCCGGGCGACGACGTCGTGGTGATCACCAACCACTTCAAGTCGAAGGGGTCGGCGGGCCCGTGGCCCGGGGACGAGGACACGGGCGACGGCCAGGGCGCCTCCAACGAGTCGCGCGTGCGTCAGGCGACCGCGCTGGTGGCCTTCGCCGACGACGTCGCCGCCGACGCCGGGACCGACGCGGTGCTGCTCGTGGGCGACCTCAACTCCTACGAGCAGGAGGACCCGGTCGTCGTGCTCACCGACGCGGGCTACACGGACCTCGGGCCGACCACGGGCGAGTACACCTATGCGTTCGACGGCGCGGTCGGCTCGCTCGACCACGCGCTCGCGTCGTCGGGTCTGATCGACCGGGTGACCGGCACGGACATCTGGAACGTCAACGCGTACGAGCCGGTGGCGAACGAGTACAGCCGTTACAACTACAACGCGACGATCCTCTACGACGAGACGCCGTTCCGGTCGTCGGACCACGACCCGCTGCTGGTCGGGCTCGACCTCGCGCCGTCCGCGCGCGCGTGGGACGCGAAGGACACTTACGGCAAGGGGGACCGGGTCGCCTTCGAGGGCGGGCTCTTCGAGGCGCTGTGGTGGTCGCGCGGCGACCGGCCCGGGGCGTCGGCGTACGGGCCCTGGGCCGAGGTCGGGGCTCCCGTCGCCACGTCGGCCGGGACCTACTCCGCCTGGACCAGCACGTGGGTGTACGGCAAGGGTGACGTCGTCGTGCACGACGGGCACCGCTGGCGGGCCCAGTGGTACTCCCGGAACGACGAGCCCGGCGCGACGCCGTGGGGCCCCTGGAAGGACCTGGGCGCCGCCTGACGCGCCGGCCGTCGGGTGCCGGCGGGTGGCTTAGGCTCGAGGGGTGAGCAGCTCGACCCCCGACCAGGACACCCCGGCACCCGACGGCACCGCGCCCGACGCCACGCCGCACGCCCGCGAGGTGCCGGCGGAGACCGCCGAGTCCGCCGCCGGCACCGACGCCACCCCGGACGGCGCCTCGGACGAGGCCTCGGACGAGGTCGAGGAGCCGCAGGACGTGACGCTGCTGGTCGACCCCGAGCGCGTGCGCCGCGCCCCCAAGTACCCGGTGTTCCTGTGGATGGGCGCGCTGGTCGGCGGCGTCGTCGGGCTGATCTTCTCGACCTGGCTCATCGACTCCGCCGACCCGGAGGTCGCCGCGGCCCTGCTGAAGCCGGGCGTCTACGTGTCGGTGACGATCCTCGGCGGCATCGCCCTCGGGCTGGGCGTCGGCGGGCTGGTCGCCGTGATCTCCGACCGGCGCAGCCTGCGTCGTCGCTGACGCGTCCGGGCAGGTCGACGCACCGGGGCCCTGTGGGATACTCGAGACATGCCCTTGCGCCCTGACGGCCGCCTGAACCATGACCTCATGCCCGGCGAGAAGGGCCCCCAGGACGCGTGCGGCGTCTTCGGGGTCTGGGCCCCCGGCGAGGAGGTCGCCAAGCTCGCCTACTTCGGCCTCTATGCCCTGCAGCACCGCGGACAGGAGTCCGCGGGCATCGCCACCAGCAACGGTGAGCAGATCCTCGTCTACAAGGACATGGGCCTCGTGTCCCAGGTCTTCGACGAGACGGCGCTCGACGCCCTCACCGGCCACCTCGCGGTGGGCCACTGCCGGTACTCCACCACCGGCGGCGTGACCTGGGAGAACGCCCAGCCGACCCTCGGCGCGACCGCGGGCGGCACCGTCGCCCTCGGGCACAACGGCAACCTCACCAACTCCGCCGAGCTGGTCAACCTCGTGGCCGAGCGCTACGGCGCGCAGCGCCGCGGCGAGCTCGCACGCGGCAACACCACCGACACGGCGCTCATCACGGCCCTGCTGGCCGGCGACGCCGACCACACCCTCGCGCAGACGGCGCTCGAGGTGCTCCCGAAGCTGCGCGGCGCGTTCTCCCTCGTCTTCATGGACGAGGGCACCCTCTACGCCGCCCGCGACCCGCAGGGCGTGCGCCCGCTGGTGCTGGGCCGCCTGCAGCGCGGCTGGGTGGTCGCGTCGGAGACGCCGGCCCTCGACATCGTCGGCGCGTCGTACGTGCGCGACGTCGAGCCGGGCGAGCTCCTCACCATCGACGCCGACGGCCTGCGCTCCGAGAAGTTCGCCGAGCCGGAGCGCGCGGGCTGCGTCTTCGAGTACGTCTACCTCGCCCGCCCCGACAACACCATCAACGGCCGCTCCGTGCACGCGTCGCGCGTCGAGATGGGCCGCACGCTGGCCCGGGAGCACCCCGTCGAGGCGGACCTCGTCATCCCGACGCCGGAGTCCGGCACGCCGGCCGCCGTCGGGTACGCCGCGGAGTCGGGCATCCCGTTCGGGCAGGGCCTCACCAAGAACGCCTACGTCGGCCGCACGTTCATCCAGCCGTCCGACACGCTGCGCCAGCTCGGCATCCGCCTCAAGCTCAACCCGCTCAAGGAAGTGATCCGCGGCAAGCGCCTCGTCGTCGTCGACGACTCGATCGTGCGCGGCAACACCCAGCGGGCCCTGATCCGCATGCTCCGCGAGGCCGGCGCGGCCGAGGTGCACGTGCGCATCTCCTCGCCGCCGGTGAAGTGGCCGTGCTTCTACGGCATCGACTTCGCGTCGCGGGCCGAGCTCATCGCCAACGGCCTCAGCCCGGACGAGATCGGCCAGTCCCTGGGCGCCGACTCCCTCGGCTACATCTCGACCGAGGGCATGATCGCGGCCACCGAGCAGCCGGCGTCCCAGCTGTGCGCCGCCTGCTTCACGGGCAAGTACCCGATCGAGCTCCCCACCGCCGACCAGCTCGGCAAGCACCTGCTGGAGCAGGCCGAGCTGCCGCTCGGCGCCCCCGAGGACGGGCTCCGCACGGTCTCCGTGGGGGCCGGCGGCGGCACCGCGCTCGACCACCCCTGACCTGATCCCCGGTGGTCGAGCCCGTCGAAGCCACCGTCCGACGACCGATGGTGGTTTCGACTAGCTCAACCACCGGCCTGGGAGCCACAGTGACGAACGAACCCCTGACCTACGCCGCGGCCGGCGTCGACACCGAGGCCGGCGACAAGGCCGTGGAGCTGATGAAGGACGCCGTGCGGCGCACGCACGGGCCCGCCGTCCTCGGGGGCGTGGGCGGCTTCGCGGGGCTCTTCGACCTGTCCGCGATCCGCGAGTACCGCAAGCCGCTCCTCGCGACGTCGACGGACGGCGTCGGCACCAAGGTCGCGATCGCGCAGGCGCTCGACAAGCACGACACGATCGGCTTCGACCTCGTCGGGATGGTCGTGGACGACATCGTCGTGGTCGGCGCCGAGCCGCTGTTCATGACGGACTACATCGCCACCGGCAAGGTCGTCCCCGAGCGCGTGGCCGACATCGTGCGCGGCATCGCGCAGGCCTGCGAGGTGGCCGGCACGGCCCTCGTCGGCGGCGAGACGGCCGAGCACCCGGGCCTCCTGGCCCCCGACGAGTACGACGTCGCGGGCGCGGCCACGGGCATCGTCGAGGCGGACGCCGTCCTGGGCCCGGAGCGCGTGCGCGCCGGCGACGTGCTCGTCGCGATGGGATCGAGCGGCCTGCACTCCAACGGCTACTCGCTGGTGCGCGCGGTCGTGAAGCACGCCGGCTGGTCGCTGGACCGCCACGTCGAGGAGTTCGGCCGCACCCTCGGCGAGGAGCTGCTGGAGCCCACCCGCGTGTACGCGCGGGACGTGCTCGCGCTCGCCGAGGACCCGGCAGCGCAGGTGCACGCCGTCACGCACGTCACGGGCGGCGGGCTCGCGGCGAACCTCGCGCGCGTGCTGCCCGCCGGCACGGTGGCGACGGTCGACCGGGGATCGTGGGAGGTGCCCGCCGTCTTCCGCACCGTGCGCGAGCTCGGCTCGGTGCCGCGTCGGGACCTGGAGAACACGCTCAACCTCGGGGTCGGCATGGTGGCCGTCGTGGGCGCGGACGGCGTCGACGCGGCGCTGACGACCCTCGCGGCTCGCGGCGTGCCGGCGTGGGTGCTGGGCTCGGTCGAGGACCTGGACCCGGGCGCGCCGGCCGAGGACCTGGTCGCCGGGACCAAGGGCGTGCAGGGCGGCGCGGTCCGCCTCACGGGCGACTACCGCTGACGTCCCGCGCGGGGGAGCGGACCTCCCCCGCGCCGGGCCTCGCGCATGACGAAGGGC
>NZ_JBHXAW010000238.1:0-7006 GCF_042726645.1 Isoptericola sp. NPDC060257 | reverse complement strand
GCGTGGGCCCGCCGGGCGCCGGGCGGGCGGTGCCGCCCGTCATGCGACCGCCCCGGCGGTGGCGCGGTCGCGGGCGTCGAGGTCGCGCAGGGAGATGCCGCGGGTCTCGCGCATGCTCAGCACGGCCACGGTCGTGATCGCGCCGGCCACCAGCAGGTACACGGCGGTGGGCCACCACGAGCCGGTGGTCTTGAGCCAGGTCGTGGCGAGGATCGGGGCCAGCGAGCCCGCCACGATCGACGTCACCTGGTACGAGATGGAGACGCCCGAGTACCGCATCCGGGTCGGGAACATCTCGGCCATGATGGCCGGCTGCCCGGCGTACATGAGGGCGTGGAACAGCAGGCCCACCATGATGACGACCAGCGCCACGACCGTGCTCCTCGTGCCGAACGCGGGGAACGCCCACAGGCCCCAGGTGCCGCCGAGGACCGCCCCCGCGAGGTACACCGGCTTGCGCCCGAGTCGGTCGGCCAGGCGCCCGACCCAGAGGATCACCCCGAAGTGGAACGCGTGCGCGATCGCGATGACGCCGAGGATCGACGCCGTGTCCATGCCCAGCCCGGTGCCGAGGTAGACGATCGAGAAGCTCACCACCAGGTAGTACATGATGTTCTCCGCGAACCGCAGGCCCATGCCGGTGAGCACGCCGCGCGGGTACCGCCGGACGACGTCGCGGACGCCGTAGCCCGACGTCTTGCCCTCCTCGAGCTCGGCCTTCGCCTCCTCGAAGATCGGCGCGTCCGTGATGGTCGTGCGGATCCAGTAGCCGACGAGCACGACGACGGCCGACAGCCAGAAGGCGACGCGCCAGCCCCACGAGAGGAACGCGGCGTCGGACAGCGTGGTGGACATGATCCACAGCACGGCGGTGGCGAGCAGGTTGCCCACCGGGACGGCGGCCTGCGGCCACGCGGCCCACCGGGCGCGGCTGCTGTCCGGCGCGTGCTCCGCCACGAGCAGCACCGCGCCGCCCCACTCGCCGCCCAGCGCGATGCCCTGGACGAAGCGCAGCAGTACGAGGAGCGCCGGCGCGGCGAGGCCGATCGCGTCGTAGCTCGGCAGGCAGCCCATGAGCACGGTCGCGGCGCCGATCATCATGATCGTCACCTGCAGGGTGTGCTTGCGGCCCAGCTTGTCGCCGAGGTGGCCGAAGATCACGCCCCCCAGGGGGCGGGCGAGGAAGCCGATCGCGTACGTGACGAAGGCGGCGATGATGCCGTCGTACTCGTTGCCCATGGCGGGCATCAGCACCTTGTCGAAGACGAGCGCCGCCGCGGTCGCGTAGAGGAAGAAGTCGTACCACTCGACGACCGTGCCGGCCATCGAGGCGGACACGATCCTGGTGAGCAGCGAACGGTCGCTGCCGCCGTCGCCCGTGCCGTGCGTCGCGCCGTCCGGCGCCGTGTTCTGGCCCGCGGCCATGGTTCCTCCGTGTCGTCGTTGACACCGTGGCGTCGTCGCCACCTGACGCCGAGGATGCTGCCGGGCGGACGGCTGTGCGCGCAACGACCAACCGAGCACGCGCGGTGTGCACGGGTGCAGATCGGGTGCGGCGGGCAGTAGGGTGCCGGCGTGCCGACGACGCCGCCCTCGCCCGACCAGCTCCTCGTGCTGCTCGAGGTCGCCCGCACCGGCCGGTACACGACCGCGGCCGAGGTGCTCGGCGTCAACCACACGACCGTCGCGCGCAACGTGGCCGCGCTCGAGCGCGCGCTCGGCGGCCGGGTCCTGGTGCGCGGCGCCGACGGCTGGGAGCTCACCGGGCTGGGGGAGCGCGCGGCCCGAGCCGCCGAGGCCGTCGCGGCGGCGGTCGCCGGCCTGGCCGCCCCGGACGGCGAGCCGGACCCCGTCACGGGGGTCGTGCGGATGACGGCGACCGACGGGTTCAGCGCCTACGTCGCGTCGCCGGCCGTGGCCGCGCTCCGGAGCCGCCACCCGGAGCTGTCCGTCGAGCTGGTCACCGTCACCCGGCACGCCACGCAGCACCGCTCCGGGGTCGACGTGGAGGTCGTGGTCGGCGAGCCCCAGGTGGGCCGCGCCAAGGCGGTGCGGCTCGGCGACTACGAGCTCGGCATGTACGCCTCGCGGGACTACCTCGCCCGCCGCGGCGCGCCGGCGACGGCCGCGGACCTGGCGGGCCACGGTCTGGTCTACTTCGTGAACTCGATGCTCCAGGTGGACGCCCTCGACGCCCCGCGGCGGCTGGTGCCGGGGATGCGCGACGCGCTCACGTCGACCAACGTCTTCGTGCACGTGGAGGCCACCCGGGCGGGCGCGGGCGTCGGGTTCCTGCCGTGCTTCATGGCCGACCGGCACGCCGACCTGGTGCGGCTGCTCCCGGGCGAGGTGCGCGACCGGCTGCCCTACTGGGCCGTCGTGCACCCGGAGTCCTGGCGCCGGCCCGCCGTCGCCGCGCTGCTGGGGGCGCTGCGCGACCAGGTGGAGCGCAGCCGCGACCTGCTGCTCGGCCGCCCGGCACGCGACGCCTGACCCCGGGCCGACCGGGGCACCTCAGGGTTCCCCCAGGGTCGAACCGGGGGCACACCCCATGGTGGCGGGCGGCCCCGACGCCGGAGGGTGGGAGGCATGATCGAGGCGATCGCCACGGGGGTGGCCCAGTTCTGGGGGCAGCTGGAGAGCACGCTGTTCGCGCTCGTGTCCTCCGCCTGGGCGTTCCCCGCCCTGTTCGGGGCGACCGCGGCCGACGGCTTCTTCCCGCCCGTGCCCGGCGAGACCGTGATCATCATGATGGCGGTGGGCGCCGAGACCGGGCAGGCCGTGAACCTCGCGCTCGTGATCCTCGTCGCGGCCCTCGGCGCCTGGTGCGGCGACCAGATCGCCTACGCTCTCGGCCGCGCGCTCGGCACGTCCCGGGTCCCCTTCCTGCGCGGCCCGCGCGGACAGCGTGCCGTGGCCTGGGCGGCGCGCTCCTTCGAGCGGCGCGGCGCGTCCGTCGTCCTCGGCGCGAGGTTCGTGCCCGTGGGGCGGATGGCGGTCAACGTCACCGCGGGCGCGGTCGGGTTCTCGCGGCGCCGCTTCATGGGGCTGTCGGCCGTCGCGTCCCTCGCGTGGGCGACGTGGTCCGTGCTCCTCGGGGTGGTGGCCGCCCAGCCGTTGGGCGACCACCCGCTGCTCGCCGTCGCCGTCGGGATCGTCGTGGGCACGGTGCTCGGGTTCGTCGTCGACCGGGCCCTCACGGCCTGGGCCGCCCGCGGACGCCGCGTCGCTCCGGCGGCGCGGACGGCCGCGGTGGCGCGGCGGGAGCCGGCGCTCGCGGCGGGCACGGCCCCGCGGATCCCCGCCCGCGGGGCTGCCGCCCTCAGTGCTCCTTGCGGTCCTTCTCGTCCCCGATGAAGTCGGCGACGGCGTCGTCGACGCCGTCGAGGTTCATGTCGGACGTGCGGGCGCGCCGGGCGTCCCAGCGCAGGGTGAGGGCGCCGAGCACGGCGGCGATCACCGACCCCAGCAGGATGGCGGCCTTCGCGCCCTCCGTGTGCTCCGACGCGTGGCCGAACGACAGCTCGGACACGAGCAGCGCGACGGTGAACCCGATGCCGGCGAGGAAGCCGACGGGGAGCAGGTCGCGCACGCCGATGCCCTGCGCGAGCCGGAGCGGGGTGAGCCGTGTGACCAGCGCGGTCGTGCCCAGCACGCCGATGAGCTTGCCCACCACGAGCCCGATCGTGATGGCCGGGACCACGGGCTGCCCGAGGATCTCGGTGACGCCGCCGCCGTCGACCAGGTCGACGCCGGCCGCGAAGAACGCGAAGACCGGGAGCGCGACGCCCTGCGACCAGGGCTTGACCGCCCGCTCGTAGCGGTGCGTGCGCGGGGCGGCCTCGCCGTAGGCGGGCCGGGCCGCGACGGTGAAGCCCATGAGCACGCCCGCCACCGTCGCGTGCACGCCGGAGGCGTGCATGAACGCCCAGGCCACGGCGAAGAGGGGCACCAGCATCCACCAGTACGGGCGGCGGGAGCGCACGACCAGGCCGAACACCACGATCACGACGAGCGACGCAGCGAGGTAGCCGAAGTCCAGGGACGACGTGTAGAAGACGGCGATGACGATGATCGCGAGCAGGTCGTCGACCACCGCGAGGGTGAGCAGGAAGGTCCGCACCGCGGCGGGCAGCCCCTTGCCGAACACGGCCAGCACGCCGAGCGCGAAGGCGATGTCGGTGGCGGTGGGGATGGCCCACCCCTGGAGGGCGCCGGGCTCGCCCAGCGCGACGACGATCACCGCGTAGAGGATCGCGGGCACCGCCATGCCCCCGACGGCGGCCAGCATCGGCACGCCCGCCTCCTTCGGGCTGCGGAGGCTGCCGGCCACGAACTCGTGCTTGAGCTCCACGCCGACGACGAAGAAGAAGATCGCGAGCAGGCCGTCGGCCGCCCACTCCGCGACCGTGAGGTCGAGGTGCACGGACAGCGGGCCCAGCCGGTCGAAGCCGAGCACCGCCTCGGACAGCGCGAAGTACGACTCGCGCCACGGGGCGTTCGCGCAGATCAGCGCGAGGACGGCGGCGCCGATGAGGAGCGCCCCGCCCGTGGTCTCGCGCGAGGCGAAGCGGCGCAGGCGGGTGCCGATGGGCTGGGTGGCGGTCTCGGAGGTCAGGGTGGTGCTCCCGTCCGGTCGTGGGGTCGATGGTCCTACCGGCGTCGCAGCCGGTGCCACCGACCAGACTTCCCGGCTCACCGCGGGCCAGCCTAACGTCCGGTGCCGGGGCCGGCCCCGGCGTCTCAGGTCGCCTCGCGGGCCATCGCCACCAGCTTCGTCAGGGTGTTCCAGTTCCGCGCGGTGGTCCAGGTGCCCGCGGCCCCGTCGACCAGCGCGGGGGTGAGCTTCGACCGGCCGATGCCCACCACGTAGTCCACGTAGAGCACGCCGTCGACGACGGCGACCCGCTCCGGCCGGTCCTCCACCAGCCGCGCGAGGGCGCCGGCGTCCACGGGCTCGGGGGAGACGTGCACCTGCACGTGGGACGGGTGGTCGGCCACGGAGTCGGGGAACGGGTCGGCGGCGAGGACGGCGGCCGCGCGTTCCGCCGTCAGGGCGACGACGCGCAGGTCGCCGTCGAGGCGGTCGGCCAGCGCGGCCGCGACGCGCCCGGCGACGTCGCCGTCGTCCGTCGCCCCGACGGCCACGAGGTTGCCGCTGTTGGCGTAGGTGCGGGCATCGGCCAGGCCCGCCGTGGCGGCGGCCTCGCGCAGGTCGGCGGAGGTCACGCGGCGGGACCCGCCGACGTTCACGCCGCGCAGGAGCACGACCCAGGCGGTCGGGTGGTCGTCCGCAGGCGTGGGGGGTGTCGAGGGCTGGGGGGTCACGGCTCCATGGTGCTCGCCCTTCCTGCCCGCGTCGCGGCGGGGTCGAACGCGTGAACGGGGGGTGACAACTTCCCGACCCGCCGACGTGGGGGTGGTGGCGCGAATCACAGCGTCGTAGTTTGGCGGCAGGGACGGTGTCCAGCCGTCCTCGGGGAGGCCAGCCGATGGGGTTCACGCTCCGTGCGGGAGGGCCGGCTCCGGCCCGGCGCCGCGCGGCGCCCCCGGGGCGGCCGCCCGTCCACCTGGAGGGAGCTCGCCGTGGCCCGAACTGCACCCGTCCCTGAGCGCGACACCGTCGACGCCATCGAACCGGACGGCACCACCCCGCGCACGTTCGTCGTCGACACGTCCGTGCTGTTGTCCGACCCGCGGGCGATCCACCGCTTCGCCGAGCACGACGTCGTCCTGCCGGTCGTCGTCATCACGGAGCTGGAGGCCAAACGGCACCACGCCGAGCTCGGCTACTTCGCGCGCAGCGCGCTGCGGATGCTCGACGAGCTGCGCCTCAAGCACGGCCGTCTCGACGCGCCCATCCCGGTGGGCGAGGCGGGCGGCACGCTGCGGGTGGAGCTCAACCACACCGATCCGCAGGTGCTGCCCGCCGGGTTCCGGCTCGGCGACAACGACACCCGGATCCTGTCCGTGGCGGCGAACCTCGCGGCCGAGGGCTGCGACGTCACCGTGGTCTCCAAGGACCTGCCGATGCGGGTCAAGGCGTCGGCCGTGGGCCTGCGCGCGGAGGAGTACCGCCACGAGCTCGCCGTCGACTCGGGCTGGACGGGGATGCGCGAGATCGACGTCGCCGACGAGCAGGTGGGCACCCTGTACGAGGGCGGCGAGGTGGAGCTGGCCGCCCTGGACCCGGCGGTCGTCGAGGCCGCCTCGCCGTTGCTGTGCCACACCGGGCTGGTGATCCACTCGCCGGGCGGCTCGGCACTCGGCCGCGTCACGGCCGACAAGACGGTCCGGCTCGTGCGCGGCGACCAGGACGTCTTCGGCGTGCACGGCCGCTCCGCGGAGCAGCGCATCGCCATCGACCTGCTGCTGGACCCGGAGGTGGGGATCCTGTCGCTGGGCGGGCGCGCCGGTACCGGCAAGTCGGCGCTGGCGCTGTGCGCCGGCCTGGAGGCGGTGCTCGAGCGCCGGCAGCACCGCAAGGTGATCGTGTTCCGCCCGCTGTACGCGGTGGGCGGGCAGGAGCTCGGCTACCTGCCCGGGTCCGAGTCCGAGAAGATGAATCCCTGGGCGCAGGCGGTGTACGACACGCTCGGCGCGCTCGTCTCGCCCGACGTCGTCGACGAGGTGATCGACCGCGAGATGCTCGAGGTGCTGCCGCTGACCCACATCCGCGGACGCTCGCTGCACGACGCGTTCGTCATCGTGGACGAGGCCCAGTCCCTCGAGCGGAACGTGCTCCTCACGGTGCTGTCCCGCATCGGGCAGGACTCGCGCGTGGTCCTCACGCACGACGTCGCGCAGCGCGACAACCTGAGGGTCGGCCGGCACGACGGCGTCGCCGCCGTGATCGAGGCGATGAAGGGGCACCCGCTGTTCGCGCACGTGACCCTGACGCGCTCCGAGCGGTCGCCCGTCGCGGCGCTGGTCACCGAGATGCTGGAGTCGCTGGAGATCTGACGGGGCGCGCCCGCGCCGCCGGTCAGGCCGCCGCAGGCGCGGC
>NZ_JBHXAW010000237.1:0-7031 GCF_042726645.1 Isoptericola sp. NPDC060257 | reverse complement strand
GGTGCCTGGATCCTCACGACGGCGCGGCGGCCCGGTGCCGGAACGGGGCCGCGCGCCGCGCTCGGCGTCCTCGCCGTGCTGGTCGGCGTCGGCTCGGTGGTGCAGCACGGACCCGCGCCGCCGTGGAACCCCGTCGTGCACGACCCGCCCCTGCTGGGCGCGTACGCGCTCGTCGCCGCGGACGCCGTCGCCGACCTCACCGGGCGGCGCCTGCGGGCCTGGTGGTGGCTCGTCCCGACGCTGGCCGACGTCGTGCTGGCGGCCCTCTGGCCCGGGGCCTCGGTCGTCGCGCAGGGCGCGACCGCGGCCGCCGCCGTCGTGGCGGTGCTGCTGCGCGCCCGGGCCCGGCAGCGCCTGAGGGCAAGGCTGCTCCTGGCGCTGGCCGCGCTCGGCGTCGGCACCCTCGCCGGGCAGCTCTCGCACCCCGCCTGGCACGTGCTCGCGGCGACCGCGATCGCGGTGGTCGCGCCCACGGTCGGACGGCGCGCCCCACCGTGAGGGGGTGCTACCTCGCGGGATCCGGGACCACCTCGCCGGAAAGGGTTGCGTGCCGACGCGGGTCTATGGTTCATTAGTCGAGTAATGAACCATAGAACTACTGAACCTGCCGTGAGGAGGCCCGCGTGTTCGACGGTCCTGAACCCATCTACGTGCAGATCGCCACGATGATCCGCGCGCAGGTGCTCGCCGGTGAGCTCGCGGAGGAGGAGCAGGTCATGTCGACCACTCAGTTCGCCACGACGTTCCGCATCAACCCCGCCACCGCCGCCAAGGCCTTCGCCGGCCTGGTGGACGAGGGCGTCCTGTACAAGCGCCGCGGCCTGGGCATGTTCGTCGCCCCCGGGGCGCGCGAGCGGCTGCTGGAACGGCACCGCACCGCGTACTTCGACGACGTGCTGGCCCCGGCGCTCGCCCAGGCCGACCTGCTCGGCATCACGACCGACGAGCTCGTCGCGTACGTGCTCGGCACCGTCCGCCGGGAGCCCGGCGGCCCCACGACCACCACGGAGGAGCCATGACCCCCGCACCCTTCGGCGCCCGTCTCGACGACGTCGTCGTCCGGTTCGGAGCCCAGCGCCGCCTGACCATGGACGGCGCGGCCGTCAAGGACGAGGCCGGCACCGCCCTCGACGGCGTGACGCTCGACCTGCGGCCCGGCGTCATCACGGGCGTGCTCGGCCGCAACGGCGCCGGCAAGTCCACGCTGCTGACCCTGCTCGCCGCGTTCAACCGGCCCACCGAGGGCACGGTCCGCGTCGGCGCCGGCGAGCTGCTCGAGGACCCGTGGGAGAACCCGTGGGTCACCGCCAACGTGCAGCTCGTGCGCGAGAGCGGTGACCTCATGGACGACGAGCGGGTCTCCGAGACCCTCAAGTACTACGCGGACCTGCGCCCGTACTGGGACGCCGACCTGGCCGCGCGGCTGCTCGACACGTTCGAGGTGAACCCCCGCAAGAAGCCGACCGCCCTGTCGCGCGGCAAGCGGTCGGCCGTCGGGGCGACCATCGGCCTCGCGGCGCGCGCCCCGCTCACCATCCTCGACGAGGTCTACCTCGGCATGGACGCGCCCACGCGGTACGCGTTCTACGACGAGATCCTCGCCGACTACGCCGAGCACCCGCGCACCATCCTGCTGTCCAGCCACCTGGTGGAGGAGGTCGAGCGGCTCTTCGAGGACGTCGTCGTGCTGCACCGCGGCAAGGTCCTCCTCGCGGAGACCGCGGAGGAGATGCAGTCCCGCGGGTTCAGCCTCACGGGTCCCGTCGCCGCGGTCGAGGAGCTCGCCCGCGGGCGGCGCGAGCTGCACCGGCAGCGCCTGGGCGCGACCGTGCAGGTCACGATCGAGGGGGCGCCCGACGACGGCACGGCCGCCGCGGCCCGCGCGGCCGGCGTCGAGCTCGGGTCGCTGCCGTTGCAGGACCTGTTCGTGCGGCTCACCCAGCCGGAGCCCACCGGCGCGACGGAGGTGCGGCGATGAGCGCCGTCATGGTCACCCCGGCCGAGCGCGACGCGTTCACGGCCCGGGCGCACGCGCGAGCGGTCCGGCGCGTGATGCGGTACGTCGGCCAGGCGATGCTCGTCATCGGCGGCGTCTTCTGGGCGATCTTCCTCGTCGTCACCGTGGGCGTGCCGCTGGTCGTCCGCCAGGCGGGCGGCGTCATGGGCGGGGGCGCGATGACCGGTGCCGAGTACGCCGCGCCGTGGTTCGCGCTGTCCCTGGGCCTGGTCGCGGTCGCCGCGCTCGTCGTGCCGCACCTCGCCGCGGGCGGGACCCGCCGATCCCTGTTCACCGGCGCGCTCGTCGCCGCGCTCGCCGCGGGCGTCGCCTACGGCGTGGCGTACGCGCTCCTCCTGCTCGTGGAGCGTGCCCTCTTCGGCGCGCTCGGCTGGGAGTGGGAGCAGCTCGGCGGCGGGCTGGACGCCGGCGCCGCCTGGCTCGTCGTCACCTCCGCGGGCGAGGCGATCACCGTCGTCGTGTACGCCCTGGTCGGCATGGCCGCGCAAGCCTCCTACCGGACGTACGGGATGTGGTGGGGGACGGCGCTCCTGCTGCCGGGCCTGGTGCTGCTGGTCCTCGTCGACCACGCCACCCGCAACGGGGCGTTCGCGGACGCGTTCGGCGCGCTCGGCCTGGGCGGGGACGGCGCACCCGCCGCGCTCGGGCTGCTGCAGGCGCTCGTCGTGCTCGCGCTGGCCGCCGGCTGGGCGTGGTGGCAGCTGCGCACCCTGCGACTGAGGCCGACGAGGTGACCGCCATGACCACCACCGACCTCGCGACTCCCGGCCGCGCGCACCACCGCTCCGCGACCCGCGCCGCCCGGCGCCGCTTCCTGCACGCCGTCCTCGTCGCCGGTCTCTGGTTCTGGGCGGGCTGGGCGTTGCTGGTGCTCAGCCTCCCCTGGATCGTCGAGCGCTGGGGCGGCGAGGCGGACGGCCTCACCTACGACGCCGCGGGCGGCCCCGTGCGCTGGGTCGCCTTCGCGGTCGGCGTCGTGCTCACCGCGGGCTCGCTCACCGTGCACGTCGCGGCCGGCGGCACACGCCGGTCCTTCGTCGACGGCGGGCTGCGCGCCGCGGTCCTCGCCGGGCCGGTCCTCGCCGTCCTCGGCGTGCTCCTCACGTTCGCCGAGCGTGCGGTGTACGAGCGGCTCGACCGGTACTGGCAGGGCCCCGCTGCCCCGCTGGGCGTCGACACCCCCACCGGGGTGGTCGTCCAGGTCGTGGGGGAGACGCTCGTCGTCGTCACCTACCTGATGGTCGGCATCGCCCTGGTGGCCGGCTACCGGCGCTTCGGCGGCCTGCGCGGCAACCTGCTCGTCCTCCCGCTCCTGGTGCCGGCCGCGCTGGCGGACCTCGCCACCCGCACCGGGCTGTTCGCCCTCTGGCTGCGCGGCGGGTACGACGACGTCGCGCTCGGCGTGGTCGGCACCGTCGGCGGGGCGCTCGTCGCGGCCGCGCTGGCCGCCGTCGTCGCGACCCGCATGCTCCACCCCGTCCCGTTCCGACCCTGACGCACCACCCGAGAAGAAGCGAAGGAGACCCGAGATGGCAGAGCCCATCGTGGAGGTCCGCAACCTCCGCAAGACGTACGGACCGAAGGTGGCCGTGGACGACGTGTCGTTCGCCGTCCAACCCGGTGAGATCTTCGGCATCCTCGGCCCCAACGGGGCCGGCAAGACGACCACTGTCGAGACGCTCGCCGGCCTGCGACAGGCCGACGGCGGCACCGTGCGGGTGCGCGGCATCGACACGCAGCGCGACCCGGCGGCCGTCAAGGACATCCTGGGCGTGCAGCTCCAGGAGGCCACGCTGCACGACAAGATCACCGTGGGGGAGGCGCTGCGGCTGTTCGCCGGCTTCTACAGCGACCCGGCCGACCCGGCCGAGCTCCTCGACCTGCTCGATCTCACCGAGCACGCCGACAGGCAGTTCGCCAAGCTCTCCGGAGGTCAGAAGCAGCGACTGTCCATCGCCCTGGCGCTGATCGGGAACCCGGAGATCGCCGTCCTCGACGAGCTCACCACGGGCCTCGACCCGCAGGCGCGGCGCGCCACCTGGGACCTCGTGGAGCGGGTGCGCGCCACGGGCGTGACGATCCTGCTGGTCACCCACTTCATGGAGGAGGCCGAGCGCCTCTGCGACCGCCTGGTCGTCATCGACGCCGGGAAGGTCGTCGCCGAGGGGACCCCCGCCGCGCTGATCGACGGGCTCGAGGGCGGGCGCACCGTCGTCGTGCGGTTCGCTCCGCAGGACGTCGAGCGCGGCCGCCGCGAGCTCGCCGTCCTGGCCGACCGGGACGCCGAGGTCGAGGGCGTGGCCGCGGTCGACGGGTCCGACGTCGAGCTCGCCGTCACGGGCACCCGGCGCGTGCTGTTCTCCCTGGTCCCGGCGCTCGCCGCCGCCGACCTCGTGCCCGACGACGTCCGCACCGTCTCCCGGTCCCTGGAGGACGTCTTCCTCGCCGTCACCGGCCGCACGTACGACCCCGAGTCGCAGTCCGTCCTCGTCACCGAAGGAGCCCGGTCATGACCACCGCCGTCGCCACCGCCCCCGCGCGGACGACCCGCAACCGCTGGAGCGGGTTCGGGCCCCTGCTGCGCATCGAGACCACCGTGTGGCTGCGCGACTTCGGGTCGGTGTTCTTCGGGATCCTCTTCCCGTCGGTCATCCTGCTCGGCGTGGGGTTCGCCATCCCCGGGATGAGGGACCCGATCACGGACGCCCCGCCGGACTCGCTCTGGTACGGGGTGCCGGCGATCGCGACCTTCCTGCCCACCGTGCTCGCCATGTCCGTCGGCACGCTCGCGGTCATGTCGCTGCCGGTCACGTTCGCCACCTTCCGCGACAAGGGGGTGCTGCGGCGGCTGTCCACGACGCCCATGCGCCCGCAGAGCCTCATCGTGGTGCACCTGGTCATCAACGTCGTCACCACGCTCGTCGGGTCGGCCCTCGCCCTCCTGGTGGCGCAGCTCGCGTTCGGCATCGTGCGCCCCACCCAGCTCGGGGTCGTCGCCCTCTCGTTCGTGCTGGGGATGCTGTCGATGTTCTCCCTCGGCATGCTGCTGTCCGCCGTGGTCAACAAGCCCTCGACGGCCAACGCGGTCGGGTCGCTCGTCTACTTCCCGCTGCTGTTCCTCGCGGGCCTGTGGACACCGGGCCCGATCATGCCGGACGTCATCCGGCAGATCGGCCAGTACAGCCCGATGGGCGCGGCGGCGCAGGCGATGGACACGGGCTGGTTCGGGGAGGGCTTCCCCATGCTCCAGGTGGTCGTCATGGTCGTGTGGACGGCCGTGCTGCTGCCCCTCGCGGCCCGGCTCTTCCGCTGGACGTGACGACCGGTCGAGCCTGCCGGCCCCCGCGGGTCCCGGCAGGCTCGACCGCGCACGGGAGTAAGGTCCCACCCCATGCGCAGAGTGGCTGAGCTCGCCGGGAAGTGGTTCGCGGTGCTCGTGGTGCTGGGCGGGGTGGCGGGATTGCTGGCCCCGACCGCCCTCGCCCCTATCGCGGAGCAGACGCCGCTGTTCCTCGGGATCATCATGTTCGGGATGGGGCTCACGCTGCGGGGCTCCGACTTCGGGCTCGTCGTGCGGCGGCCCTGGGCGGTGCTGCTGGGCGTGGTCGCGCAGTTCACGATCATGCCGCTGCTCGCCTGGGGGATCGGGCACCTGTTCGGGCTCGAGGGCGACGCGATGATCGGCATGATCCTCGTCGGCGCCGCCCCCGGCGGCACGGCGTCCAACGTCATCGTCTACCTGGCCAAGGGCGACACGGCCCTGTCGGTCACGCTGACGTCGGTGTCCACGCTGCTGGCACCGCTGCTCACCCCGGCCCTGGTGCTGTGGCTCGCGGGCTCGCAGCTCGACGTCACCTACGGCGCGCTCGTCACGTCCATCGTGCAGATCGTGCTCTTCCCGGTCCTCGCGGGGCTGCTGGTGCGGGCGTTCGCGGGCGGGATCGTGGAGCGGTACCTGCTGCCCTACCTGCCGCTGGTCTCCGTGCTCGGCATCGTGATCGTGGTCGCCGGGATCGTGGCCGCCAACGCCGACGCCGTGCTCAGCACCGGCATCCTCGTGGCGCTCGCCGTCATCCTGCACAACGGCCTCGGCCTGCTGCTCGGGTACGGGGCGGCGACCCTGGCCCGGCTGGACGAGGCGGCCCGCCGCGCGGTGAGCGTCGAGGTGGGGATGCAGAACTCCGGGCTCGCGGCCAGCCTCGCCACCACGTACTTCACGCCGGCGGCGGCCCTGCCCGCTGCGCTGTTCTCGGTCTGGCACAACGTGTCGGGGTCGATCCTGGCGTCGTTCTGGGCGCGGCGGCCCGTGGCCGTGGACGACCGGCGTGCGGCCGAGGGGGCGTCTAGCCTGCAGCCGTGAGGCCGTTCCTCTTCCTCGGTACCCGCGCGGAGGACGCCGCGGCCGACGGCGAGTACGACGCCGTCCTGCGCTACTCCGGGCTGAGGCCCGCGTCCCTGCGCCGCGTGCGGCTCGAGCGGGAGCCGCTGCCGCGCGTCGACCCGGAGGAGCTGTCCGGGGTGATCGTCGGGGGCGGGCCGTTCAACTCCTCCGACCCCGAGGACGAGAAGTCCGCCGTCCAGCACCGCGTGGAGCGGGAGATGGCGGGCCTGCTCGACGTGCTCGTGGAGCGCGACTTCCCGTTCCTCGGCGCCTGCTACGGCGTCGGGACGCTCGGCACCCACCAGGGCGGCGTCGTCGACCGCACGTACGCCGAGCCGGTGGGCCCCGCCGAGATCGAGCTGACCCCGGAGGGGCTGGCGGACCCGCTGCTCGCGGGGATGCCCGCCCGGTTCACCGCGTACCTGGGCCACAAGGAGGCGGTGCGCGAGCTGCCGCCGTCGGCCACGCTGCTCGCCCGGTCCGCCGACGCGCCCGTGCAGATGTTCCGCGTGCGCCGGAACCTCTACGCCACGCAGTTCCACCCCGAGCTGGACCTGGCCGGCATCGAGCAGCGGGTCGAGGTGTACCGGACCTACGGGTACTTCCCGCCCGAGGAGGGTGACCGCATCGTCG
>NZ_JBHXAW010000236.1:0-7135 GCF_042726645.1 Isoptericola sp. NPDC060257 | reverse complement strand
CCCCCGAGCGGCGTCGAGCGTGGTGCCCGAAGTCACCGCAGTCACGACTGCTTCACCGCGCTGTCGGCGAAGGAGAACCACTGCGTGACGAACTCGTCGACCGTGATGTTGCCGTACCCGAGCTCCTCACCGAGGCGCTTGAACTCCGCCTCGATCTCGCCGAAGCCCTCGACCGGGACCGGGGCGGGCTCGGTCACGACGTCCGCCACCTGCTCCTCGTACTTCACGACCTGCTCGTCCACCGAGCCGGGCTCGACCTCCATCGCGTCGATCTGCGCCTGGACGGCGGGCACGCCCTTCGAGGTGCCGAAGATCTTGCCGACCTCCGGCTCGTTGATGAGGAAGTCGATGAGCGCCGCGGAAGCCTCCGGCTGCTGGGTCTGCGCCGACGCGGAGAGCAGCATCGACGGCTTCCAGAACTGCGACGGGCCGTTCTCGCCGGACGGGATCGGGAGCATCTGGATGTCCTCGCCGGACTCGGCCACGTAGCCCGCCAGGAAGTTGTCCCACGTCGACTCGGACGCGACCTCGTTGACGTGGAACCCGCCGAGCGGCTCCAGCTGCTTGTTCTTCTTGATCGGGTAGATCGCCTCGGAGTCGCGAAGCCCCTGGCCCAGGTTCAGCCACTCGGTCATCTGCGCCTCGTCGAAGTTGAGCTTGCCGTCCTCGCTGAACGGCTCGACGCCCTGCTGGATGAGCCACTGCAGGAAGAACCAGAACGTCGCGGTGAAGTCGCCGCCGCCGTACAGGGCCGGGTCCTCGCCGGCGCCCGCCTCGGTGACCTTCTCGATCCACGCGCTGTAGTCGTCCCAGGTGTAGCCCTCGGCGAGCGGCTCGACGCCCACCTTCTTGAGCAGGTCGGCGTTGTAGAACGTGGCGAGCGTGTTGGTGCTCGTCGGGACGCCGTACTGCGCGCCGTCGATCTGCCCGGAGGTGAGGAGCGAGTCCTCCACGCCGTCGGTGTTCAGGTTGACGCCCACCTGGCCGCCCAGGTCGAGAAGCTGCCCCGTGGCGCCGTACTGGCGCAGGTAGGACAGGTCCATCTGGATGACGTCCGGCAGGGCGCCGCCCGCGGCCTCGGTGGCGCGCGCGGTCCAGTAGCCGTCCCAGTCCTGGAACTGGGTCTGCACCGTGATGTTGGGGTGCTTCTCCTCGAAGAGGTCCACCGCCTTCTCGTACATCTCGGCACGGGCGGGCTCGCCCCACCAGGCGAGCGAGATGGTGATGTCCTCGTCGGTGCTCACCTTCTCCGCGGAGCCCGGCTCCGCAGTGTCGGCGCCGCCTCCGCAGGCGGTGAGGGTGAGGGCGACGGCGACCGCCGCCGCGGCCGCGCCGGCGGCCTTCCGCGTGATCCTCATGTGAGCCTCCTCGCTCGTCGATCGTCCACGATCGTCGGCGACGAGGACGCCCCGTTGACCCCTCGTTCGGCTGCCGACTGAATCGATAAAACAGGATTCGGTAAGCGTTGTCCAGCCCCGGGGTGCTCCGAGTCACATCACGATCTCGCAACGAGCCCTGACGCGTTCCCGCGGCGACGACCCGTCGCGGCACGGCGAGAGCCGCGACGGCCCGCGCACGTGTGATCGCTCACATCCGGCCGGCAGCCTACGTGGCGGCGGCGCCGTGCGACGAACCCGCAGGAGAGAGGGGCGCTGCCCTGTCCGCCCGCGTTCCCTCGAGCTGTCAGAGCCAGGCGGGCCTGGGGCGCCACCTGGCTCTGACAGCTCGCGAGATCGTGCGGTCACCAGCCCGCGGCGGGCGAGCTCAGACCTCCGCGAGCTCCGGCACCTGGGCCAGCACGGCGTCCACGAGCCCGGCGTCCGTGCCGACGCCCTCCGGCAGCAGACCCGGCAGCGCCAGCAGCGCCCGCGCGACGTCGGCCGGCGACGCGGCCGCCGGGTCCCCGCCCCCGGCACCCGCCACGACGTCGGCGAGGTCCTGCGCCCGCGGGTCGTCGACGAGCCGGCCGGCGGCCGCCTCCCGGCGCACCACCTCGCTCCACGCCGCGAGCGCGAACGCCGCCCCGGCCGGGACCGCGCCCGCCGCGAGCCGGTCCGCGACGATGCCGCCCCAGCGGAACGGGATCTTCTGGGTGCCGTCCATCGACACCTGGACCGTGGTGTGGCCCGTGGCCGGGTTGGCGAACCGCTCCAGCAGCGACTCCGCGTACGCGCGCAGGTCGGAGCCGTCGGGCGGGGTGAGCGTCGGCAGCGCGTCGTCGAGCATGAAGGCGCGGGCCCGCTCGTGCAGCACGGGGTCGGTCACGGCCTCCGCGAGCGTCGCGTGACCCGCCAGCCGACCCGCGTACGCGAGCAGCGAGTGCGTACCGTTGAGCAGCCGCAGCTTGGCCTGCTCCCAGGGCGCGACGTCGTCGGTGAACGTCGCGCCCGCCTTCTCCCAGGCGGGGCGCGGCCCGGCGAACCGGTCCTCGATCACCCACTGGCGGAACGGCTCCCCGACGACGAGGCCCTCGTCGCGGGTGCCGAGCTCGCGCTCCACCGCGTCCCGCTGGGCGGGCGTCGTCGCGGGCACGATCCGGTCCACCATCGAGCACGGGAACGCGACGTCGGTCGCCAGCCACGACCGCAGCCCGGCGCCCTGCTCCCCCGGGAGCGCCGCGTCCACCGCCTCGCCCACGAGCCGTCCCAGAACGTGCCCGTTATCGACCATGTTGTCGCAGGTCAGCACCGTGATCGGGCGCCGCTCCCCCGCCGCCTGGGCAGCACGCCACCGGGCCGCGAGCCCGCGCACGAGCAGCCCGACCGCCGTCGCGCCCGGGACGGCGGCGTCGCCGGCGGCAAGGGCGTCCAGGTCCGGGCGCACCCGCTCGACGTCGAGCCCGCCGTCCGCGCCGCGAGCGTATCCCTTCTCGGTGACGGTCAGCGTCACGACGTGGGTCGTGGGCGCCGCGATCGCCTCCAGCACCCGCGCGGTCTCCTCCGCCGGCCAGGCGACGTCGAGCACCGCCCCGACCAGGTCCAGCCGGGTCTCGTGCGTGCCCGCGGTGAGCACCGCGTAGGCGCCGCCCTGCGGCCGGAGCTGGTCGCGCACGGAGGCCGACCGCTGTGTGACGCCGAGGATGCCCCAGCGGCGGTCCCCCGTGGCGCGGGCGGCCAGCTCCGTGAACACCGCCTGGTGCGCACGGTGGAACGCCCCGATCCCCAGGTGCACGATGCCCACCTGGTCGGGGGTCACCGGCGCCTCGAGGTGGGCGGGCAGGTGGGAGCGGTGCAGGCGGTCGGTCATGGTTCCTCCGTCGTCCGGCGGCGTCGCCGGGATGGTGCGTCCGTGTCGGTCGGGGTGGTCAGGGGGCGTCGGGGGCGGGCCGCGGCGCCGCGGCGCGCGGGGGTGCGGTCGATCCACGGACGACGAGCTCGACGGGGAGCGTCACGTCGCCCTGCAGGGCCCCGTCGTCCTTGCCCGGGCGCAGGACCAGGCGGTCGACGGCCACCCGGCCGGAGTCGCGGAGGTCGGTCCGCAGGGTGGTGAGGGGCGGGGCCAGGAGCTCCGCGACGTACGCGTCGTCGCAGCCGACCACGGACAGGTCGCCGGGCACGTCGAGGCCGCGCACCCGCAGGCGCTCGACCAGGCCGGCGGCCACGAGGTCGTTGAAGGTCACGACCGCCGTCGCGCGGGTGGCGACGACGAGGTCCGCTGCCGCGTGCCCGCCGGCGACCTGGGGCCGGTGCGGCCCGAGCTCCACGAGCTCGACGTCGCCGAGCCGCGCGGCGGCCGCACGGAGGCCGGCGCGGCGGCGGCCGTCCGACCACGAGCGGGCGGGCCCGCCCACGTAGGCGACCTTCGCGTGACCCAGCGCCCGCAGGTGCTCGAGGGTGCGCAGCATGCCCGCCTCGTGGTCGGCGACGACCGACGGCAGCCCGTCGACGTGGTGGTTGACCAGCACCACCGGTCGGCCCTCGAGCGCCTCGACCGTGCGCTCCACCGCGCGCGGCGAGCACAGGATGATGCCGTCGGTCTGCGGAGCCAGGCCCGAGACGGCCTCGGTCTCGAGCTCGGGGTCCTCGTCGGAGTCGACGACGAAGAGCCCGACGCCGCGTTCGCGCGCCTGGGCCTGGGCGCCCTTGGCGATCGCCGCGAAGTAGGGGTTGGCGAGGTCGGGCACCACGAGCCCGAGCGCTCCGGAGCGGCCCGCGCGGAGCACGCTGGCCGCCCGGTTGGGCCGGTAGCCGAGCTCGCGCGCCGCGGACGTCACCCGGTCGCGCGTCGCCACGGCGACCCGCTGCGGGTCGGTCAGGGCGCGCGAGACCGTCGAGATCGACACGCCGGCCGCCCGCGCGACGTCGTGCACCGTGACCACGACCACCGTCTCCTCGAACCGCCGCTCGCATCCGGACGATGCGAACGTTTGCCAGATCGTCGCACATCTCGGCGCGCCGTGTCTGCACCCTGCCGCGGACGCCTTGGGGATTCCGTGCCCGGCGGTCGGCAGGCTACGATGCAAACGTTCGCATCCCATCTCGACGTTGAGGAGCTCCTGTGAGCGAGCGCTGGACCCTGCACCCCGACCGGGCGCTGCCCGCCGACCCCGGATCCCGGGTACTGGCCCGCGAGATCTACGCCGCGGTGCGGGACCTGCCGATCGTCTCGATGCACGGCCACGTGCCGGTCGAGTGGTTCGCGGACGACGCGCCCTTCGGCGACCCGGCCCAGCTCGTCGTCGTGCCCGACCACTACCTCACGCGGATGCTGGTCTCCCAGGGCGAGACCCTGCCCCGCCTCGGCGTCGGCTCCACGGACGACGAGGCCGTCGAGACCGACCCGCGCGAGATCTGGCGCCGGTTCTGCGCCGGGTGGAAGCACTTCCGCGGCACGCCCACCCGCTACTGGCTGGAGCACGTGCTCGTCGAGATCTTCGGCGTCACGCAGCGCCCGTCGGCCGAGACGGCCGACGCCCTGTACGACCAGGTGGCCGCGCGGCTCGCGGAGCAGGAGTTCCGTCCCCGCGCACTGCTCGACGCCTTCAACATCGAGGTCATCGCCACGACCGACCCCGCCTGGGCGACCCTCGACGCGCACGCGAAGCTCGCCGCCGACGGCTACGGCGACCGCGTGCTGCCCACCTTCCGGCCCGACCCCCTGCTGCACGTCGACCGCGCCATCTGGCGCGACGACGTCGCGCGGCTCGGCGAGGCGGCCGGCGTCGACGTCACGTCGTACGACCGCTACCTCGAGGCCCTGCGCGCGCAGCGCGAGCGCTTCGTCGCCGCGGGCGCGCGGGCCACCGACCACGGCCACCTGTACGCCGACACGGCGCCGCTGGACGACGCCGACGCCGCGCGCATCCTCGACAGGGCCCTCGCCGGCACGGTCACGGCCGCCGAGGCGCAGGCGTTCAGCGGGCACATGCTGTTCCAGATGGCCGCGATGTCGGCGGAGGACGGCCTCGTGATGCAGCTGCACCCCGGCGTGCTGCGCGACCACGCGAGCGCCCCGTTCGCCGCGTTCGGCCCGGACAAGGGCTACGACATCCCGGTGGTCACCGAGTTCACGCACTCGCTGCGCCCCGTGCTGGACGCCTTCGGCCACCACCCGGGCTTCCGGATGATCGCGTTCACGGTGGACGAGGACGTGTACTCGCGCGAGCTCGCTCCGCTGGCCGGCGTCTACCCGTCGCTGCGGCTCGGCGCCCCGTGGTGGTTCCTCGACGCCCCCGACGCGATGCGGCGGTTCCGCGAGGCCGCCACCGAGACGGCCGGGTTCAGCAACATGAGCGGCTTCGTGGACGACACCCGCGCGTTCTGCTCCATCCCCGCCCGGCACGACCTGGCCCGGCGCGTCGACGCCGGCTACCTGGCCCGCCTGGTGGCGGAGCACCGCCTCGACCTGGACGAGGCGGTCGACGTGGCCACCGACCTGACCTACCGCCTGCCGCAGGCGGCCTACTCCCGCCCCTGATCGTGGTGGGCGCGCAGAACGACGCACGACGAACGCTTGGAGTCACGCAGTGAAGATGGGTTTCCGCTGGTACGGCGAGGGCAACGACACGGTCACGCTGGACCACGTCCGGCAGATCCCCGGCGTCGAGACGATCGTGTGGAGCCTGCACCACAAGCAGGCCGGCGAGGTGTGGGAGCAGGCGGAGATCGACGCCGAGGTCGCACGCATCACCGGCCTGACCGACGAGGCCCGGGCCCGCGGCGTGACGCGCACGCTCGACGCCGAGGTGGTCGAGTCGGTCAACGTGCACGAGTCGATCAAGCTGGGGCGCACCGTCCTCGGGCTGAGCCGTGACGAGGCGATCGAGAACTACGCGACGACGCTCCGGCGGCTGGGCCGGGCCGGCGTGAAGGTGGTCTGCTACAACTTCATGCCCGTCTTCGACTGGCTGCGCACCGACCTGTGGCACCCGCTGCCCGACGGCTCGACCGCGCTGTTCTTCGAGAAGGCGGTCGTGGACCGGATGACGCCCGAGGGCCTCATCGCCGACATGGAGGCCGGGTCGCACGGCCTCACGCTGCCCGGCTGGGAGCCCGAGCGGCTCGCGGGCTTCACCGAGCTCAACGCCGCGTACGAGGGCGTCACGCACGAGGACATGTACGCGAACTACCGGTACTTCCTCGACGCGGTGGTCCCGGCGGCGGAGGAGGCAGGGATCAAGCTGGGCGTGCACCCGGACGACCCGCCGTTCGACGTCTTCGGCTGGCCGCGCGTCGTGTCGACGCCGGACGACCTGCAGCGCGTGCTCGACCTGCACCCGAGCCCGAACCACGGCCTCACGCTGTGCCTCGGCAGCTTCTCGGCGAACCCGGCGCAGGCGCCGCTCGCGGCGGACACCGTGCGCCGGTTCATGGACCGCATCCACTTCACCCACGTGCGGAACATCAAGCACTTCCCGAACGGCGACTTCACGGAGGTGGGGCACCGGGCGTGCGAGGGCGACGTCGACACGACCGGGATCATGAAGGCGTACGCCGAGGCCGGGTACACCGGCTACGTCCGCCCCGACCACGGCCGCCACCTGTGGGACGAGAACACCACGAACAAGCCCCGCCCCGGCTACGGCCTGTACGACCGCGCGCTGGGCATCCAGTACCTGCTCGGCGCGTGGGACGCGTTCCGCTACACCGCCTGATCCGTCGGTCGGGCCCGTCGAGACCTGACGTCTCGACGGGCC
>NZ_JBHXAW010000235.1:0-7187 GCF_042726645.1 Isoptericola sp. NPDC060257 | reverse complement strand
CCGTGCGCTCCAGCGCCTCGGCGAAGCGCGGGTTGGTGAGGTCGACGCCGGGGATCTCGTCGCTCGACCCGACGGCCATGCCGCTCACCGACTCGACGCCGGCGGACACGAAGACGTCGCCCTCCCCCGCCTTGATGGCGTGGAACGCCATGCGCGTGGTCTGCAGGCTGGAGGAGCAGTAGCGGGTCACGGTGGTACCGGGCACCGGGTCCCAGCCGTTGAGCACGGCCACGACGCGGGCCATGTTCATGCCCTGCCGGCCGCCGGGCAGGCCGCAGCCCAGCAGCAGGTCGTCGATGCGCGCCGGGTCGAGCCCGGGCACCTGCGCGACGGCGGCCTCGACCATGCGCGCGGCGAGGTCGTCGGCGCGGACGTCCTTGAGCGAGCCCTTGTGCGCGCGCCCGATCGGCGAGCGCGCGGTGGCGACGATGTACGCCTCGGTCATGTCGTGTCTCCTTCGGGTCGGTACGAGATGGGGGCGCCCGGGCGGCTCAGACGAACGCCGCGTGGCCGGTGATCTCGCGGCCCACGATGAGGTTGTTCATGTCCCGGGTGCCCTCGAACGTGTACACGGCCTCGGCGTCGGCGAAGTACCGCGCGACGCCGGTGTCGAGCGTGATGCCGTTGCCGCCGCAGGCCTCGCGGCACAGCGCGACGGTCTCGCGCATGCGGGTGGTGACGAACGCCTTGGCCATCGCGGCGTGCGCGTCGCGCTGCGTCCCGGCGTCCTGCAGCTGGGAGACGCGCACGCACACGGCGAGGCTCGCGGTGACGTTCGCGAGCGCGGTGGCGAGCTTGTCCTGGATCAGCTGGTAGCTGGCGATCGGGTGCCCGAACTGCTCGCGCTGCCGCGTGTACGCCACGGCCGCCTCGTAGGCGCCGATCATCGTGCCGAGCGACTGCCAGGACACGCCGTCGCGCGTCACGCGCAGCACCTGGGCGACGTCGCGGAAGCGGTCGATGCGCTGCAGCCGGTCGGCCTCCGCGACCTGGACGCCGTCGAGCTCGATGTCCGCGTTCTGCACGATGCGCAGCGACTGCTTGCGCTCGATCTTGGTGGCGGTGAAGCCCGGCGTCCCCTTCCGGACGAGGAAGCCCTTGACCTGGTCGTCGGCGGTGTCCTTGGCCCAGATCACGACGACGTCGGCGAACGTCGCGTTGCCGATCCAGCGCTTGGCGCCGTGCAGGGTCCAGGTGTCCCCCTGGCGCGTGGCGGTGGTGCGCAGCCCCTTCGCGGTGTCGGAGCCGGACAGCGGCTCCGTGAGGCCGAAGGCGCCGATGACGTCGCCGCTCGCCATCGGGGGCAGCCACTGCGCGCGCTGCTCGGGCGAGCCGCCCAGGCCGATCGCGCTCATCGCGAGCCCCGAGGACACGCCGATGAAGGTGCAGAACGAGGAGTCCACCCGGGCGAGCTCCATGCCGATCCAGCCACGGAACACCGCCGAGCTCTCGAACGGCGCGCACTCGGGCCATGCCGCGCCCACCGTGCCCAGCTCGGCGAACGGCTTGAAGAGGTGGACGGGACACTCCGCGCGCTCCCAGTAGTCGTCCGCGAGGGGGCGTACCTCGCGCTCCATGAACTCGCGCACGGCGAGCGCCGCCTCCTGCTCGCGGGGGGTGAGCAGGTCCTGGAAGCCGTAGAAGTCGGCGTCGAGCGCCGCGGGGCGGGTGGTCAGGCCGGTGGTCGGGCCGGTGGTCGAGGTGGCCGGGGAGGTGAACGTCATCGTTGCTCCGATCGTCGTCGAACGCGACCAGTGTGCACCCCCGTGCATCATTTTCCAAGATGTTGCACACGCCTCGTCCCGCGACACTAGGCTGCGGTCATGCCGGAGAGCACCACGAGCACCACGACCGTCTCGCACGACGACGCGCACGACGACGCGCCGATCGCGACCGTCGGCCTCGAGGCCGCGCCCACGCCGCTGTCCCTGCGCCTGGCGCCCGGCGCCCACGCCGACGCGCGGCGGGCGTTCGACCTCGCGCGCGAGACGTTCATCGCGGGGCGGCGCCTCGACATGGGCCCCCTGGCCGCGAGCCTCGGCGTCGACCGGACGTCCGTGTTCCGGTGGGTCGGCAACCGCGACGCCCTCCTCACCGAGGTGCTGTGGTCGCTCGCCGTCCCGACCCTGGTGCAGGCCGACCGCGCGACGGCGTCCGAGACCGGGGCCGAACGGGTCGCCGACGTCCTCACGCACTTCGCCGGCGACCTCATCACCGCCCCCTACTTCCGGGACTTCCTCACCCGCGAGCCCGCGCGCGCCCTGCGGCTGCTCACCACCAAGGCGAGCCCCATCCAGCACCGCTTCCTCGCGACCTGCGAGTGGCTGGTGCGCACCCATCTCGGCGACACCCCGTTCGACGACGACAGCGGGACCGACGCCGGCAGCAGGAGCGGCATCGACCCCGCGTCGCTCGCCTACCTGCTGGTGCGCGTCTCCGAGTCGTTCACCTATGCCGACCTGATCACGGGCGAGACGCCCGAGGCCGACCGCGCCGCCGTCGCGTTCCGCCACCTGCTGCGGGTGCCGTCCACCTCCGCCTGATCCTGCCCGCCGACACCCCCTGAGATCCCGCCCCAGACACCCCAGGAGCACCGATGCCCCGCGCCCGCCACCCCTTCCCGCTGCGCTGGAACGACAACGACCAGTACGGCCACGTCAACAACACCGTGTACTACGCCGCGATGGACACCGCCGTGAACGCGTGGATGATCGCCCACGGGGGGCTGGACCCGCGGGGCGACGTGATCGGGCTGTGCGTGGCGTCGTCGTGCGAGTTCCGCGCGCCGGCGTCGTACCCCGAGGAGCTCGAGGTCGGGATCGGCGTGGAGCGCCTGGGCCGCACGAGCCTCACGTGGGACCTGCACGTGCTCCGCGCGGGCGGCGACGATCCGATCGCCGTCGGCCTGTTCACGCACGTGTTCGTCGACGAGCCCTCCCGGCGGCCGGTGCCCGTGCCCGACGGCGTCCGGCGGGCGGTCGCCGCCCTGCAGGACTGACACGCTCCAGGACCGACCACAACGGCCCCGCGCGCCCGCGGGCGACCTGGTCGCACCACATACCGACTGCGCGGTATGCTCGCTCGAGCCCCGGGACGACCCGGGCCGACGGAAGGTGGTCATCGATGACCGACGTGCCCGGACTGGACACCGCAGGGCTGCGGGCGTGGCTGGGGCGGGAGCACCCCGAGCTCGCCCACGGCGCGCCCGACGGAGGGTCCGGCGGCGAGCTCACCGCGAGCGTGATCGCCGGCGGCCGCAGCAACCTCACGTACCGCGTCGACGGGGCCCGCGTGCCGCTCGTCGTGCGGCGGCCGCCGCTGGGCCACGTGCTGTCCACCGCGCACGACATGCGCCGCGAGCACCGCGTCGTCTCCGCCCTCGCGGGCAGCCCCGTCCCGGTGCCCCGCACCGTCGACGTCGTCGACGACACCGACCGTGGCGAGGTCACCGGCACCGTCTTCTTCGTCATGGAGCACGTGGCCGGCACGGTGCTGTCCCGCCCGGCGCAGAACGCGGCGTTCACCGCGGGCGGCCTGCACGCCCTCGGCCTCGAGCTCGCCGAGGTGCTCGCCGACCTGCACGCCGTGGACCCGGCCGTCGTCGGCCTCGCGGACTTCGGCAGGCCCGACGGCTACCTCGGCCGGCAGCTCGCCACCTGGCGACGCCAGTACGACGCCTCCCGCAGCCGTCCCCTGCCCCGGCTGGACGCCCTGCAGGACCGCCTCGCGGCGCGCGTCCCCGACTCCGGCGGGCGGGCCGGCATCGTGCACGGCGACTACCGCCTCGACAACGCGATCGTCGCCGGGCCGCCCGACGCGCCGCGCGTCGCCGCCGTCCTCGACTGGGAGATGGCGACGCTCGGCGACCCGCTGGTCGACCTCGGCATGCTCGGCCTGTACTGGGACATCCGCGGGCTCGCCGGCACGGCAGGCGACGACGCGCCCGACGGCAGCGCCGACGACGGCGCGCTGAGCGCCGTCGTCCCCGGCGCCGGCTACCCGGAGTTCGCCGACCTTGTCGACGCGTACGCCGCGCGGTCGGGCACCGCGCCGCCCGACCTGTCCTGGTACCGCGCGTTCGCCGCGTACAAGCTCGCCGTGATCCTCGAGGGGATCCACTACCGCTACCGGGCGGGCGACACGGTCGGCGACGGGTTCGACCGCATCGGCGCCCTCGTGGAGCCGCTGGCCGAGGACGGCCTCGCGCACGCGACGCCCGCCAGGAGGGCCTGATGGACTTCGCCCCCGACGCCCGCACCGCCGAGCTCACCGACCGGGTCCGCGCGTTCCTCGACGAGCGCGTGCTGCCGGCGGAACCGGTGCTGGACGCGCAGCTCGCGGCCGCCCCGGACGAGTGGTCCCCGCGCCCCGTGCTGCGCGACCTCCAGGACGCCGCCCGCGAGCAGGGCCTGTGGAACCTGTTCCTCCCGGGCGACGGGCCCGCCGGGGACCGCGGCGCCGGCCTCACCAACCTGCAGTACGCGCCGCTCGCCGAGCTCACCGGCTGGAGCCCGCGACTGGCCCCGGCGGCGTTCAACTGCGCCGCCCCCGACACCGGCAACATGGAGCTGCTCGCGCACTTCGGCACGCCGGACCAGCAGCGCGAGTGGCTCGACCCGCTGCTCGACGCACGCCTCCGGTCGGCCTTCTGCATGACCGAGCCGGGGGTGGCCTCGAGCGACGCGTCGCAGATCGGCACCCGCATCCGCCGCGACGGCGACGAGCTCGTGATCACCGGCCGCAAGTGGTGGTCCACCGGCGCGATGAACCCGGGCGCCGCGCTGCTCGTGGTCATGGGCAAGACCGACCCGGACGCGCCGCCCCGCCGGCAGCAGTCGATGGTGCTCGTGCCGCGCGACGCCCCGGGTGTGACGGTCGTGCGCCCCCTGACCGTGTTCGGCTACGACGACCGCGACCACGGCGGGCACGCCGAGATCGCCTTCGACGACGTCCGCGTGCCCGCCGCGAACCTCCTGGGTGGCGAGGGCGACGGGTTCGCGATGGCGCAGGCGCGCCTCGGGCCGGGCCGGATCCACCACTGCATGCGCGCCCTCGGCATGGCCGAGCGGGCGCTGGCGCTCGCCGGACGGCGGGCGCGCGAGCGCTCCACGTTCGGCCGCCCGCTCGCCGAGCAGGGCGTGGTCCGCGAGTGGGTCGCCACGTCCCGCGTCGAGGTCGAGGCGTTGCGCCTGCTCGTGCTCAAGACCGCCTGGCTCATGGACACCGTCGGCAACCGGAAGGCCATGCGCGAGATCCAGGCCATCAAGATCGCCGTGCCGCGTGCCGTCCAGGCGGTCCTCGACCGCGCGATGCAGCTCTTCGGCGCCGCCGGGCTGTCCGGCGACCAGCCGCTCGCCGAGATGTTCGCCGCGGCCCGCGCCCTGCGGCTCGCGGACGGCCCCGACGAGGTGCACCTCGGCTCCCTCGGCCGGGCCGAGCTGCGGCCCTGAACCGCCCGAGACCTGAACGACCTCCGTCCCCACGATCAACGACGACGAAAGGACCGGACATGACACCCACCCCCGAACCCAGCGCGGAATCCCCCGGCCCCGCGTCCGAGGGCGCCTCCACCGACGCCGTCGACGGCCCCGGCTTCGGCACGCTGTCGGCGGCGTCGCTGCTCGCGGAGACGGCGCGCCGGCACCCCGACTACCCCGCGCTGCACTTCGCGGGGACCACCACCACGTACGGCGAGCTGTGGGACCAGACCCGCGCGTACGCCGGCGCTCTGGCCGCGCGCGGGATCGCTCGCGGGTCCCGGGTCGCCATGGTCGTGCCCAACGTGCCCGACTTCGCGCGCGTCTACTACGCCGCGCTCTCGCTCGGCGCCGTCGTCGTGCCGATCCACCTGCTGTTCCGGTCGGGCGAGATCGAGTTCGTGCTGCGCGACAGCCGGGCCGACGTCGTGGTCGCGGCCGCGCCGCTGCTCGCCGAGGCCGTGCCCGCCGCCGAGCGCGCGGGCGTCCCCCTCGTCACGGTGCTCGCCCCGGCCGCGGAGCAGGGCGGGCCCGCCCTCCCGCGCCTCGAGGACGAGGCGGCCGCGGCGACGCCCGTGGAGCGGCACACGCCGGTGCACCCGACGTCGGCCGCGACGATCCTCTACACCAGCGGCACCACCGGGCTGCCCAAGGGCGCCGTCGGCTCCCACCTCGCCGCCGTCGAGCAGGTGCACTGCTCCCTCATCGACTCCTTCGACCTGCGGCACGACGACGTCGTCTTCGGCGGGCTCCCGCTGTTCCACGCGTTCGGACAGATGGCGGTGATGAACTGCGCGTTCCGCGTCGGGGCGTCCGTGGTGCTGCTGCCCCGGTTCGACCCGGACCAGGCGCTCGAGCTGCTCGTGGCGCACCGGGCCACGGTGTTCACCGCCGTGCCGACGATGTTCGTCGGGATGCTGGAGGCCGCGCGCCGCAGCGACGCCCGGCCGCCGCTGCGGTACGCCGTCTCGGGCGGCGCGGCGCTCCCGGTGAGCGTGCTCGAGGAGTTCGCCGCCGCCTACGGCGCCGAGGTGCACGAGGGCTACGGCCTCACGGAGACGTCCCCGAGCGTCTCGTTCAACACCGTCTTCGAGCCGATCCGGCCCGGCACGGTGGGCCGGCCGATGTGGGGCGTGGACGTCGCCGTCGCCGACGCCGTCATCGACCACGAGGTGCACCTGCTGAGCGAGCCGGGCGCGCTCGGCGAGATCGTGGTGCGCGGGCACAACCTGCTCAAGGGCTACCTGGGACGGCCGGACGCGGACGCCGCGGCCGTCGTCGACGGCTGGTTCCGCACCGGCGACCTCGGCACGCTCGACGCCGACGGGATCCTCGCGATCACCGACCGCAAGAAGGACATGATCATCCGCAACGGGTACAACGTGTATCCCACCGAGGTGGAGGCGACGCTGGTGTCCCACCCCGACGTCGCGCTGGCCGCGGTCTTCGGCGTCGCGGACCCGGTGCACGGGCAGGAGATCCACGCCGCCGTCGTGCCGGCCGACGGGCGCACGCTCGACGCCGACGCCCTCGCCGCCTGGGTCCGCGAGCGCGTGGCCGCGTTCAAGTACCCGCGCGTGGTGCACGTGGTGGACGAGCTCCCCCTCGGCCCGAGCGGCAAGATCCTCAAGCGCGAGCTGCCCGCCCGCTTCGCCCCCGTCCCCTGACCGGTGGTGGGCGCTCGTCTGGCGCTATCCGGTCCTCGGATAG
>NZ_JBHXAW010000234.1:0-7231 GCF_042726645.1 Isoptericola sp. NPDC060257 | reverse complement strand
CCGTCATGGGACGGGAATCGCGTCCATGACGGTGTCAACCGCCTGTTCGGCGGTGAGGTTGCGGCTCAGGGCCGCGCGACCAGGTCGTCGACCCGCCCGCGCCGTGCGACGAGCCGGTTCAGGCGCTCGGACATGACCAGGCCCAGCGCCACGAGCACCGCGAGGAACAGGGGGAACACCCAGGCCCCGGCCCAGGTCGAGAGCACGCCGAAGACGGGCGGCGCGAGGGTCGAGCCGGTGTACGCCGCGGCCATCTGGATCCCGATGATCGCCTGCGAGCTGCGCGCGCCGAAGTTGACCGGCGTGGAGTGGATGATCGCGGGGTAGATCGGCGCGCACCCCAGGCCCGCGACCACGAGGCCGGCCAGGGCGGGCACCGGCGTGCCGACGGGCAGGGCGACCAGCAGGACACCGAGGCCGACCACCGCGAAGCCGCCGCGGATCAGCAGCGTGTCGCCGACCCTGTCGGCGAAGAATCCGGCGAGGAAGCGCCCGGCCGTGATGCCGAGGAGGAAGAGGGAGGCGAACGCGGCCGCGGTGGCGTCGTCGACCCCGCGGTCGGTGACCAGGTACGTCGACGCCCACAGGATCGCGGTGCTCTCGAGCGCGCAGTAGGCGAAGAACGCGGCCAGGACCAGCAGGACGCCGGGGATCCGCAGCGCCTGTGCGAGCGGGACGTGCGAGCCGCCGGTCGCCGCCGCGCCGTCGTCGGCGTGCTCGGCGCCGGGGGCCGGCCCGACCTTCCGCCAGAGCGGGATGCTGAGGATCAGCACGGCCGTGAGCACCGCCTGCGTGACGCCGACGATGCGGTAGGCGCTGGACCAGCCCAGGCCCGAGGTGATCGCGTAGCTCATGATGAACGGGCTGATCGAGGCGCCCAGGCCCCAGAAGCTGTGCAGCCAGTTCATGTGCCGCGCCGCAAAGTGCAGGGCGACGAAGTTGTTGAGCGCCGCGTCCACCGCGCCCGCCCCCAGGCCGTAGGGGACGGCCCACAGGCAGAGCAGCCAGAACGAGCCCGCGACGGAGAAGCCCACGAGCGCGGCGGCGGTCAGCCCGACGCTCACGGCGGTGACGGCGCCGGCCCCGAACCTCCGGGTCACCCGCTCGGACGCGAGGCTGGAGAGGATCGTGCCGCCCGCGATGATCATGGTGATGACCCCGGCGAAGGCGACGGGGACGCCGAGGTCCTGGTGCATCACGGGCCAGCCCGCACCGACGAGGGAGTCCGGGAGCCCGAGGCTGACGAAGGCGACGTAGATGAGCGCGAGGAGGAGCGAGTACACGGTGGGGCGGGTCGCCTTTCACGGGTGGCTGACGGGAGACGCGGCGAGGTCCATCGTCGCAGTCGTCGCCCGGGTCGGGTCGAGCCTGCCGCACCCCGGACGGGGGCGGCAGGCCCGACCTCCGGGACGGTCGGACAGGCGTCAGGACCGGAGCCAGGCGGTCGTGCCGCCGGGCAGCGCGCCGCCGGCGAGCGGCGCGCTGCTCAGCAGCACCTCGCCGTCGGGCAGCGGCACGGCGGCCGCGCCGAAGTTGGTGACGCTGGTCCACCCGTGGGGGCGGCGGAACGCGAGGACGTCCGGCGACCCCGTCTCGAGCCACTCGAGCTCCTCGGCGGCCTGCAGCTGTCGCCGGAGACGCAGCGCGTCGCGGTAGAGCTCCAGCGTCGAGCCCTCGACGCCGTCCTGGGCGTCGGCGGCGTGCTCGGCGAACCACGTCGGCTGCGGCAGGTGCGCGGGCCCGTCGCCGAAGCCGAGCGACGGCCCGTCCGCGGTCCAGGGCAGCGGCACGCGGCAGCCGTCGCGGCCGACCTCGACCCCCCGGTGGCGGAAGAACGTCGGGTCCTGACGCGCGCCGTCGGGGATGTCCGCGACCTCGTGGAGGCCGAGCTCCTCGCCCTGGTAGAGGTACGACGAGCCGGGCAGCGCGAGCTCGAGCAGCGTGGCGGCGCGCGCCCTGGCCAGCCCGGCCGCGCGGTCGAGCCGGTCCTCCGGGCCGCCGGCGAGCAGCCAGTCCGTGCCGCCCTTGCGCCGGTCGTCGCCGCGGGGGGCGAGGCCGTAGCGGGTGGCGTGCCGCACCACGTCGTGGTTGGAGAACACCCAGGTGGTCGACGAGCCCGTCGCCGCGGCCAGCTCCAGGTTGGCCGTGATGATGCGGCGGAACTGCGCGGCGTCGAAGTCGGCCTCGAGCAGGTCGAAGTTGAACGCCTGCCCCAGACCGTCCCTGCTGGCGTACCGCGCGCGGCGCTCGGCGGAGCCCACCCACGCCTCCGCGACGGCGGTACGGGGCGGGTCGTAGGAGTCGAAGACCTCGCGCCACGCGGCGTACACGTCGTGCACGTCGTCGCGGTCGAACAGGGGGTGCTGGCCGTCGCGCGGCAGCGCCTCGAGCTCGTCCTGGGACGGGAGTGGCTCGCCCTCGGCGGGCGGGTCCTTGGTGAGCATGTGAGCCACGTCGATGCGGAACCCGTCGACGCCGCGGTCGGACCAGAAGCGCAGCGTGCGCAGGAAGTCCTCGCGCACCTCCGGGTTGTCCCAGTTGAGGTCCGGCTGCTCGACGGCGAAGTGGTGGAAGTACCACTGCCCGTCGCCCACCGGCTCCCAGGCGGGGCCGCCGAAGGTGGAGGTCCAGTCCGCGGGCGGCAGCTCGCCGTGCTCGCCGAGGCCGTCGCGGAAGATGTAGCGGTCGCGGGCGGGCGACCCCTTCGGCGCGGCGAGGGCGTCGGCGAACCACTCGTGCAGGTTCGAGGTGTGGTTGGGGACGATGTCGACGACGACGCGGATCCCCGCGCCGTGCAGCGCGGCGACCATCTCGTCGAAGTCGGCGAGCGTGCCGATCCTCGGGTCGACGTCGCGGTAGTCGGCGACGTCGTAGCCGCCGTCGGCCAGCGCCGACGGGTAGAACGGGCTGAGCCACACGGCGTCGATCCCGAGAGCGGCCAGGTAGTCCACGCGGGAGGTGATGCCGCGCAGGTTGCCGATGCCGTCGCCGTCGGAGTCCGCGAAGCTGCGGGGGTAGATCTGGTAGACGGCGGCCTGGCGCCACCAGGTGGCGTCGGAGCCCTCGGTGGTGGGGGCGGGGACGTCGAGCAGGTCGCTCATGGGTGCATGCCCTTCTTCGGTGGTGCGGTCTGGCGGGGAGCCGGGCGGTCAGCCCTTCACAGCCCCCTGGGTGACGCCTTCCATCACCCAGCGCTGCGTGAACAGGTACGCGACGATCGCCGGAGCCATCGCCATGAGGTAGGAGGCGAACGAGACGTTGTAGTTGTTGCTGAACTGGGTCTGGAACAGCTGCTGGCGCACCGGCAGCGTCTGGAGGTCGGGGTCGGAGATGATCAGCGACGGCATCATGAAGTCGTTCCAGGCGTAGAGGAACGCGAAGATGCCGACCGTGGCGCTCATGGGGGCCAGGAGGGGGAAGATCAGCCTCCAGAAGGTCTGCCACGTGGTCGCGCCGTCGATCCGGGCGCTCTCCTCGAGCTCCAGCGGGATCGAGCGGAGGAACGCCGTGAACAGCAGGACGCTGAAGCTCAGCTGGAACATCGTGGCGAGCACGATCACGCCGAACGGGTTGTCGAGGCCGAGGCGCCCGGTGAGCTGGATCTGCGGCAGGGCGACGACCGGGAACGGGATGAACATCGCGCCGAGCAGGTAGAAGAACGACCAGCGGAACAGGCGGCGCTCCCAGTTGCGCATGATGGCGAACGACGCGACCGCCGCCAGCAGGATCGTCGCGGCGACCGTGCCCGCCGTCACGAGCACCGACACCGCCAGGCCGACGGGGAACTCGGTGAGCTGCCAGGCCTGGACGAAGCCCTGCACGTCGAACGGGGCCGGCAGCGAGAACGCGTTGCCGTCCACCGCCTGGCCCGTGGTCTTGAACGCCATCGAGACGGTGACGTACAGGGGCAGCAGCACGGTCACCGAGCACAGCAGGAGGAGCAGGGTGCCGGACCTGCTCCACCGTTCCCGGGTCGGTCGCAGCGGGCGCGCGGCGGCGGTGCGCGGCCTGCGCGCGGTCGGTGCGGTGAGCGTGGCCATCAGAGGGAGTTCCTTCCGCGGGTGACCGAGAGCTGGAGGAAGGCGATCAGCACCGTGACGACGAAGAAGATCGTCGCGTTCGCCATCTGGTAGGCGTAGTCGCCGCCGTTGAAGCCGGTGATGATGGTCATCGCGATGCTCCGGGTGGCCGTGCCGGGGCCGCCGTTGGTGAGGCCGACGATGATGTCGTAGGCGTTGAGGAAGTTCTTGAAGCCGAGGATGACGTTGATGACGACGTACCCGGCCATGAGCGGCAGGGTGATCCGCGCGAGCCGCTGCGACCTGGTCGCGCCGTCGATCTCGGCGGCCTCGTACACGTCGCCCGGGATGGCGAGCAGGCCCGCGATGTAGATGAGCAGGGTGCCGGGGACGGCCTGCCAGGCCGTGACGACGACGATCGCGAGCCAGGCCAGGTCCGGGTTCGCGAGCAGGCTCGTCTCCAGGAAGGGGATCCCGACGGCCTGCCCGGCAGCGGGCAGGGAGTTCGAGAACAGGAAGTTGAAGACGTACGCGATGATGATGCCGGAGACGACCATCGGGATGACGAAGACCGCGCGGAGGCCCACCTTCAGCCGGATGCGGGAGGTCAGCCCGACCGCCAGGAGGAACGCCACGACGTTCACCAGCACCACCGTCACGAGCGAGAAGCCGAAGGTGAACAGGTAGCTGCGCAGGATGGCGGGGTCGGTGAACGCGACGGCGTAGTTCGTGAGGCCGACGAAGTCCCAGTCCCCGATGCCGACCGAGTTGGTGAAGCTGAAGAAGATGCCGACGATCGCGGGGACCGGGATCGCCAGGGTGAAGAGCACGAGGCTCGGCAGGAGGAAGAGGTAGTAGATCGGTTCGGTCCGCCTGGCGCCGCGCGGAGCGCGCCGCGAGGCGGCCGGAGCGGGCACGGCCGCGGCGGTCGTGGTGAGGAGAGACATGAGCAAGGACTCCTTCGTTCCGCTCGGGCTCTACTGGCGCCGGGCCAGGCGGGCCCAGTCCGTGTCGAGGGTGCGCATCGTGGCGTCGACGTCGGCGCCGAACGCGATCCCCTGGGTGTAGGCCATGACCGGGATCGTCTTGGGCACGAGCACCGAGGCGCCCTGGTAGACCTGCCCCTCGTCGTAGTACTCCGTCATGCCCGCGAGCCGAGGGTCGGAGGGCGGCGGCGCGTCGGTCGTCGGGGTGTAGCCGAGCTGCGACTCGTTGTAGGCCTCGATGATCTCGGGCCGGTACAGGTACTCGAGGAAGTCGCGCGCGGCCCCCTGGTGGCGCGACCCCTCGGGGACGATCGCGGCGAGGTCGACGTTGACGCGCACCTTGAGGTCGGCCGGGTCCTCGGTCATGGGCAGGGGGAACGTGCCGAGGTCGAGGTCGGGATCGGTCTTGGCGATCTCGCTGAAGGCCCACGGGCCCTGGAGGTACATCGCGGCCTCGCCCTGGGCGAAGGCGAGGTTGCCGTCCCCGTACCCGCGGCTCGCGGCGTCGTCGTTCGTGTGCTGCGCGAGCCGGGTCATCTGCTCGAGGGGGCGGCTGAAGTCCTTCTCGAACGAGACGTCCGAGCGCGGGCCGACGTCCGCGCCCTCGGCGTCGAGCCGGTGGAAGAAGTCGAGGGTGTCGACCTGGCCGCCCACGGCGTAGTCGAACCACCCCTGCGCCACGGTCCAGTCGTCCTTGAACGTGCCGTAGAACGGCGTCACGCCCGCGGCCTCGAGCGTGTCCGCCACCTCGAGCAGCTCGCTCCAGGTCTGCGGCACCTCGAGGTCGTGCTCCGCGAAGACCGCCTTGTCGTAGATCACCGAGGCGGCCATCACCGAGTACGGCAGCGCGCTCGTCCGGCCGTCGCAGGTGCCGTACTGGTCCATGAGGGGCTGCAGGTCCGGCCGGATCCGGGTCGCGGCAGCGGTGTCGCCCAGGTCGCTCAGCGTGCAGCGGTCCACGAACCGCGCGACCTCCATGTTGTAGTTCGCGAGCATGAGGTCGGGCGGGTTGCCCCGCACGAAGCTCGCGGACACGACGTCGACCCCCGAGGTGTCGAGCTCCACGCGGACGTCGTCCTGCGACGCGTTGTAGTCGGCCACGACCTGGGTCATGTACGGGATCGCCTCGCGCTTGCTGAAGGTGAAGCGGACGGGCTCGGCGCCGTCGCCGCCGCCGCACCCCGCGAGGAGGCTGCTGACGAGGGCCAGCCCCAGCGCCCCGGAGATCCCGCGCAGCGCACGTCTCGGTTCCTCAGACACCGTCGTCCTTTCGTCGAGAGAGCTCGAACCGGGTAGATTTCAGCACTAAATGTTGTGTCGAAATTAACTCGGTCGAAGCACCATCTCACCCGCGTGCGCGCAGGGTCAACCCCTCTGGTCGAGAAAATCTCGGCCTAGAATCAACCCGCCCGCCGGCTCCCAGCCGGGAGGGGACCACGACGCGAGGCGGAACGATGACGAACGGCCCGGAGGGGGCCACGACTCCCTCGACCCACCTGGTGCGGCGGCTCAACGCCGAGCGCGTGCTCCAGGAGGTCTGGGACGGGGAGCCCGTGACGGCCAGCGACCTCATGGCCGCCACCGGCCTGGCGCGTTCCACCGTCCTGGCGCTGTGCCGGGAGCTCATGGACCGGGGCTGGCTCGTCGCCCTCGACGACGCCCGCGCCGCCGGCGCGTACACCAAGGGCCGCCCCGCGCTGCGCTACGCCTTCCGGCCCGACGCCGCGCTCGTCGTCGGCGTGGACGCCGGGCAGCACCGTGTCTCGGCGGCGGTCGCGGACCTGCACGGTCGGGTGCTCGCCGAGGAGGCCGTGCGGGTGGACCCGGCGAGCGACGCGGACGCGCGCCGGGCGACGGTCCGCGACGCCGTGGACGCCGCCGTGGCGAGGTCCGGCCGGGACGGCCGGGCCGTCGTCGCCGCGGTGCTGGGGGTGCCCGCGCCCGTGGGGACGGGCGACGTGCCGGCCGGCGCGCGGAACCCGTTCTGGGCGCTCATGAACCCCGGGCTGGGCGACCTGTTCGCGGCCCGCGGCTGGGACGTCGTCGTCGAGAACGACGCGAACCTCGCGGCCGTCGCGGAGACCGAGCACGGCGACGGCGCCGCGGCCTACGCCGCGCTCCTCGTGGGGGAGCGGATCGGGGCCGGGATCGTGCTGGACGGCGCCCTGCGGCGGGGGCCGCGCGGGGCGATCGGGGAGATGCGCATCCTCGACCTGGTCGAGGGGG
>NZ_JBHXAW010000233.1:0-7243 GCF_042726645.1 Isoptericola sp. NPDC060257 | reverse complement strand
CGCCGTGGGTGTGGCGTTCGGCGTTCTGGACGTAGACGGCGCTGCCTTCTCGAACGCGTCGACCGTCGTCGGGAACGCGTCGGGGTCGATGTCCGCCTTCTGCAGGATCTCGGAGTTCGCGACGAGCCCGATCGCGCCGATGGTCCACGGCAGGCCGTACTGCACGCCGTCGAACTGGGCGGCCGCCAGCGCGGCGTCCGTGTACCCGCGCCCCTCGGTCAGCGCCGACAGGTCCTGCAGCTTGCCCATCGCGGCGAGGGAGCCGAGCCAGGCGACGTCGACGTGCGCCGCGCCGGTGAACTGGCCGCCCTTCACCTGCAGCGTGAGCTGGTTGATGTACTCGTTGTAGGGGAACGAGACGTCGTCCACCGTGACGCCGGCCTGGTCCTGGTAGGCCTTGACGATCGCCTCGAGGGCCGGGGCGGCGGCCTCCTCGGTGAACGACCACGACGAGAACGCGAAGTCCGTCTTCGCGCCGCCTGCCGCGGCGGCCGAGGCGGCGGCGCCCGTGGACGACGGCGCGGACGGCGCGCAGGCGGCGAGCGCGGCGGTGCCGGCGCCGATGCCGAGCAGCTGGAGCACGCGACGTCGCGACAGGGCGCTCTGGGGAAGGGTGAGAGACATGGGGATCCTCCGCATCGAGGGTCGTTCGGGGTGGTTGACGGTGGAGCGGGGCGGGACGGTGGGCGCCGTCAGCCCTTGACGGCGCCGGCGGTGAGGCCGCCGACCAGGTACTTCTGCAGCGCGATGAAGGCGATCGCGACCGGGAGCGAGACGACGAGCGACGCCGCCATGAGCTCCGGCCACGCCGTCGAGGCCTCGCCGATGAACGTGTTGACCAGGCCGGGCGGCAGGGTCTGCTTCTCCGGGCCGGCGAGGGTGAGCGCGAAGACGAAGTCGTTCCAGCCGCGGACGAAGGCGAACAGCCCGGCCGCGATGAGGCCCGGCGCCGCCAGCGGCAGCACGATCGAGTGGATGATCCGCAGGCGGGACGCGCCGTCGACCCGCGCCGCCTCGATGAGCTCGTCCGGGATGGTGTCGAAGAAGCCCTTGAGCATCCACACGCACAGCGGCAGCGTGAACGTGGTGAAGCTCAGCACCAGCGCGGTGTACGTGTTGAGCAGCCCGTACGCGCTGAACACGCTGTAGAGCGTCACCAGCAGCAGGGCCTGCGGGAACATCTGCGACGCCAGCACCAGGTACATCAGCGAGCGGCGGCCGCGGTAGCGGAACTTGGAGAACGAGTACCCCATGTACGCCGAGACCAGCACCGACAGCACCGCGGTGATCACCGAGACGATGACGCTGTTGCGCAGGTAGCCGAACAGCTGGTCGTTCGAGGCGAGCGCGGCGAACGCGTCCAGCGTGGGCGCCGACGGGAAGAACCTCGGCGGATAGCTGAACACCTGGTCGCGCGGTGTGAGGGACGTGGCGAGCAGCCAGTACACCGGCAGCAGGCCGAAGCCGCCGCACACGACCACGGTGGCCCAGGCGGCGAACCGCACGCCGCGGCGCTCGGAGCGCAGGGCGCCGCGGCGGAGGCGCTGGGGCGGCCGGGGCGCGTCGTCGGCCGGGGACGACGCCGAGGGCGGGGTGGGCGCGGCGGGGAGCTGCGTCGTCGCGCTCATCGCTCCTCTCCCTTCTCCGAGAAGCGGACGTACACGACGACGAGCGCCATGAGCAGCACCATCCACAGCAGGCCGAGCGCGCCGGCCTTGCCGAGGTCGTACCCCTGGAAGGCCGTCTCGTACACGGCGGTGGCGAACGTCTGCGTGGCGCCCGCGGGGCCGCCGCCGGTGAGGACGTAGATGATGTCGAAGTGCTGGAAGTTCCAGATGAACTCCAGCAGCAGCACCAGCCCGACGATGCCCTTGAGGTGCGGCAGCGTGATGGCGAAGAAGCGGCGGACCGTGCCCGCCCCGTCCATCTCGGCCGCCTCGTGCAGCTCGACCGGCACGGTCTGCAGGCCGGCCAGGAGCATGACCATCATCCAGGGGAACGACTGCCAGGTCTTCGCCAGGATCACGGCGCCCATCGCGGTGCCCGGCTGGGCGAGCCAGGCCTGCGGGTCGTCGACGAGGCCGAGACCCTGGAGCAGCGCGTTCATCACGCCGTAGTTGGCGTTGAAGATCCACATCCACAGGAACGACACGACGACGCCGGGCACGAGCCAGGGGATGAGCATGAGGCCGCGCAGCACCTTGGCGCCGCGGATCCTCGTGTTCAGCGCGAGCGCGAGGGCGAAGCCGATCACGAACGGCAGGATCGTGGTGCCGAGCGTGAAGACGAGCGTCTGGCGCAGCAGGCGCAGGAAGTCGCCCTGCAGCACGTCCACGATGTTCTGCAGCCCGACGAACGTGCGTCCGGGCAGCACGAGGCTCTGCTCGAAGAACGCCGTGACCAGTGCCGCGACGAGCGGGTAGAGCACGACGCCGGCCAGCAGCGCGACGCCCGGCAGGAGCAGCAGGACGGCGAACTGTCCGTCGCTGAGCCGGCGTGGTGTCGTCTGTGAGCTTCTGTGTTCAAGAGTGTGAGTTTGTGAACTCGTCATGTCCACGTCCCTGTGGGTCAACCTCGGCAACGAGGGTGATGAGCTGGTGTCCGCGACACACTCTGGCCGATCCTGGCCGATCTGGTCAAACCCTCGCGGTCTCGGTGCGGTAACAACTTGTCGCGCTATGGCGCAACTTCACACACAACATCACATGACACTGAACACGCGAGAGGCCGCCGGGCCGACCTTCGTCGGACCGGCGGCCTCGGGGCAGGCGGATGCGGCCGTCAGGCCGTGAAGGGCAGCTGCTCGGGGCGCACCTCGTGCCGCAGCGGCTCGCCGGCGGCCCACCGCTCGACCTCGTCGGCGGCGGCGTGGCCCAGCCGGGCCTCCTCGGTGCCCAGCGAGCCGGCGACGTGCGGCGTGAGGAAGACGTTGGACAGGCCGAGCAGCGGGTGCCCCGCCGGCAGGGGCTCGGGGTCGGTGACGTCGAGCACGGCGAACAGGTCCTCGCGGTCGGCCAGCAGGCGCGCGAGCGCGTCGTGGTCCACCAGCCCGCCGCGCGCGGTGTTGATCAGCGTGGCCGACGGCGCGAGCAGGCCGAGCTCGGCGGCGCCGAGCATGCCGCGCGTGCCGTCGGTGAGCGGGGCGTGCACGGAGACGACGTCGCTCGCGGCGAGCAGCTCGGGCAGGCCGACGAGCTCGACGCCCGCCCGGCGTGCGTCGCCGGCGTCGTAGTACGGGTCGTGCCCCAGCAGGCGCACGTCCAGCGGGCGCAGGGCCGCGGCGGTGAGGCGCGCGATGAGCCCGAAGCCGACCAGGCCGACCACGGCGCCGTCGAGGCCGCGGATGCCGTCGCGCCCCGGCATCGCGTGCTCCCGCGCGGCCGTCACGCCCAGCCGCAGCACGTTCTTCACGGCCAGGTGCACCATCGACACGGTGAAGTCCGCGACGGCGCGCGCGTTGGCGTGCGCCGCCGACGTGACGCGCACTCCGCGCGCCCACGCCTCGGGCGTCACCAGGCCCCACACCGAGCCGGCCGCGTGCGCCACGAGCTCCAGGCGAGGTAGGCGGTCGAGCGTCGCGGCGTCCAGCACCGGGGCGCCCCAGCCGGTGACGAGCACGCGCGCCGCCGCGAGCGCCCCGTCGTCGGCGGTCGCGAGGTCGACGACCGGGCCGTGGGCGGCGAGCCGGTCGCGGACGGCGGCGGGCAGGACGGAGCCCGCCCACTCCTCGCCGACGGCGGTGAGGATCGTCGTGGGCGGGGCGGCGGGCGGCGTCGGCATGGCCTGACCTTAGCGGGGGAGCGCCGTCAGCCGACGGCCTCCACCCGCAGCACCAGCGACGTCTCGGGCGCCGACTCCGGCGTCTGGAGCCCGGCGACGGCGAGCGCGCGGCCGGTCAGGACGATGCCCTCCGGGCGCCTGAGCCACGGCGGGACCGACCAGCCGGCGTAGGCCTCGCGGCTCAGCGGCAGGGGCGTGACGCGGTACCGGCGCTCGGGGTCCAGGCCGCGCAGGGTCAGGCGGCCGGGCGGCGCGGTGGCGGGTCGGGTCAGGGTCGCGACCTGGAACAGGGCGCGGGAGCGGTCGGTCGCGACGACGCCCCACACCTGCCGGCCGTCGTCCGCGGGGAGGTCCTGGCGCACCAGCCTGCCCGTGTGCAGCAGGCCGCGCTCCGCCTTGTACAGCTCGATCCAGCCGGCCAGGTCGGCGAGCTGCTCGGGCGTCGAGCGGGTGAGGTCCCACTCGATGCCGAAGTGGCCGAACAGGGCGGTCGCCGCGCGGAAGGCGAGGGAGTGCGCGCGGTGGGTCTGGTGGCTGACGTCCGCCGCGACGTGCGCGCCGAGGTACTCCAGCGGCAGCAGCTGCGCCGTCCACGGCTGCATCTGCTGGCGCTCCAGCGGGTCGGTGACGTCGGACACCCAGACGCGCTGGGTGTGCTCGGTGACGCCGAGGTCCACCCGGCCGCCGCCCGACGAGCACGACTCGATCTCCAGGCCCGGGTGCCGCCGCCGGAGCTCGGCCATGATCCCGTAGGCGGCGAGCGTCTGGGCGTGCACGACGGGCCGTCCGTCCTGGCCGGAGCCCGGGTCGACGAGGTCGCGGTTGTGGTCCCACTTCACGTAGTCCACGCCGTGGGCGCCGACGATCGCGCTCATCCGCTCCAGCACGAAGGCGGCGGCGTCGGGGTTCGACAGGTCGAGCACGTGCTGGTGCCGCGACGGCACCGGCACCCGGCCGCCGGCGGCCATCACCCAGTCGGGGTGGGCGCGCGCCAGGTCCGAGTCGAGGTTGACCATCTCGGGCTCGAACCACAGCCCGAACTGCATGCCGAGGCCGTGCACGTGGTCCGCGATCGGGTCCAGGCCGTCGGGCCAGACCTCCTCGTCGACGTACCAGTCGCCCAGGCCGCGGGTGTCGTCCCGGCGGCCGCGGAACCAGCCGTCGTCGAGCACGTACCGCTCGACGCCCAGCTCCGCCGCGGCGTCGGCCAGCGCGGTGAGCCTCGCGAGGTCGTGGTCGAAGTAGACCGCCTCCCACACGTTGAGCGTCACGGGGCGCGGGCTGCAGGGGTGCGCCGTGCGGCGGCGGAGCATCCGGTGCAGGCGCGCGGCCTGCGCGTCCACGCCGTGGCCGTGCACGCCGTAGACCCACGGCGTCTCGTACTCCTCGCCCGCGGCGAGGGTCACCTCGCCGGGCAGCAGCAGCTCGCTGCCGCCCAGCACCTGGTCGCCCGTGGGCAGCCGCTCCGCCCAGTGACGGTGGTTGCCCGACCAGCCCACGTGCAGGCCCCACACCTCGCCGTGGCCGAAGCCGAAGCCCGGGACGCCCGCGGTCAGCACGGTGGCGGCGTCGAAGCCCGTGCGGCCGCGGCGGCCCTCGCGCAGGTGCGTCCCCACCGTGAGGTCGTGCCGCTGCGGCGCCCGCTCCTTGCCCCACCGACCCGTGAGGTCGAGGACCTCCCGCGCCCGAGGCGGCACGGGCAGGACGACGGCGAGCTCGTGCAGCCGGTACGGGCCGCCGTCGTTGCGGAGGGCGGCCCGCGTCCGCAGCACGCCGTCGACGGTGAGCTCGACGTCGAGGACGAGCGTCAGCTCCGCGACCACGTCCGTCGCCTCGACGCGCAGCGCCCCGGCGCCGCCCTCCGTGAGGCCGGCGGCCAGGGTGCCGCCGCACAGCGTCGCCACGGTGGTCGTGAAGCGCGGCGACCACGCGTCGCCGTCGCGCTCGCCCACGATGCCCGGGCGGCCGGGCCAGCCCGTGCGCGGCTCCGGCACGAGCGCGAGCCGGGTCGGCTCGTCGGGCCCGCTGCTCACGAGCGGGGCGGCCGCGGCCTCGACGACGGCGGCCGCGTCGTCGGCGGTCAGCGGGCCGAGGTCGTCGCCCCAGTGCACGACGGCGGGCAGCTCGCCGCCGCGGGCGTCGACCAGCACGCTGACGCCGTCCGCGCGCAGGTGGACGAGGGAGTCGACGGCGGATCCGTGGGCGGCGGTGTCGGCGGCGTCGGCGCGGCCGGTCGTGGAAGTCACGACCCGAGCCTGCCATCCGCCGGCCGCGAGATCGGTCATCCGGTGCACGATCGGTCATCCATCGGACCGATCGCGTGGCGGATGACCGATCTCAGGCGGCCGGCACCACCCGCAGCCGCCAGCCCACGAAGGCGGCGACCAGCGCGACCACGAGCCAGACGAGGCCGTGCACCAGGGCGTCGTGCGCCTTGGCCAGGATCTCCAGGGAGTACACCGGGTCGTCCGCATCCGCGAACATCGTCGAGACGTACCAGCGGTTGCCCCAGCGGAACCCGTCCGCGACGGCGAAGAACGCGGCGAGCACCGCGATCGCCTGGAAGAGCCCGCGGCCCCGGTGTCTGCGCACGTCGCACACCCTAGGGCGGCGGCTCGTGCCCGTCAGCCCTCGGGGACGGTCGCGACGGCCTCGACCTCGACGAGCGCGCCTGCGCGGGCGGGCGCGACGGCGAGGACCGTGACGGCGGTGCGGGAGCGCCAGACCCGGCCGGAGGCGGCGTAGGCGTCGTTCGGGTCGACGGACGGGTCGAGGTAGATCGTCAGCTTCGCGACGTGCTCCACGTCGGTGCCCGCCTCCTCGAGGACGGCGATCACGTTGCGCAGGGCCTGCTCCGTCTGCGGGCCGAGGCCGCCCTCGACGAGGGCGCCGTCGGGGCCGGTGCCGTTCTGCCCGCCGACGTAGAGCGTGCGGCCGGCGGGGAGGATCATGCCCCACGCGAACGCGGGGTTCTGGTGCAGCGAAGGCGGGTTGACCGGCGTCGGCGTCGACTGCGCGTTCATGGGGCGGGTCCCTTCGTCGAGGTGTACCCCGAGCATCCCGCGCACCACCGACATGGCCCGGTCGCAGCCCTGGTCCAGCTCGGGTCGCGGCTCCGGTTGCGCCGCCGCCCAGCGGCGGAAGACTCCCCGCCATGGAGAACGTGGACTACGACCAGCTCGCGGACGACTACGGATGGTTGTTCGGCACGGCCGCGATCATCGTCTACCTGGCGGTGGCCGTCATCTTCCTGATCGCGTACATCCGGATCATCCAGAAGGCCGGCTACTCGGGCTGGTGGGTCCTGGTCGGGATCGTGCCGGTCCTCAACGTGGTGATGTTCCTCGTGTTCGCCTTCTCGCGGTGGCCGGTGCTGCGCGAGCGGGACGCGCTCCGGGCGGGGCAGGGGTACCCGCGCTGACCTGCGCGGGCGCCGTCGGCCACCCGGCACGCTTGGAGGAAT
>NZ_JBHXAW010000232.1:0-7255 GCF_042726645.1 Isoptericola sp. NPDC060257 | reverse complement strand
GGGCGCCCGCCGTGCCCGCACCGCCCGCCATGCCCGCGACGTCCACCGCGACGGACGGCACGGTCCCGCCGGCGGGACGGATCAGGTACGCGCCGGTCGCGTGCGCGCTGGCGGACGTCCTCGCCGACGACGGCCGGCGGCTCTCCGCCGTGGTCCCGCGGCGGGCGGACCGCCTGCTCGTGGTCGGCACCGAGGCCGACGGCCGGGTCGTCGCCGGCCGCTGGGACGCCGACGCGTGCACGGCGGCGGGCCTCGCCGTCCGGGTGGACGCCCGGGCGCGGGAGGTCGCCGGCGGCGGGCTGGTGCTCCAGCCCGACGGCGCCGACCCGGACCTGCCGTCGCTCGCCGCGCGCGTGCGGGACGGCGCGACGCTCGTCGCGCACCGCTCGGGACGACGCGGCGTGGTGCGCGACCCCTCCGGCACGTACACGAAGGTCACGCGGCCGGGGCGCGAGGCCGCCGACGTGGCGGTGCCGTCGGCGGCGTTCGCCACCCCGGAGGTCGTGGGCCGCGGCGACGGGTTCGTCACCACCACCGCGCTGCCCGGGCGCACGCTGCACGAGCTGCTGCGCGAGCCCGACGTGCCCGACGGCGGGCTCGACCCCGTGCCCGGCCTCGTGCTCGACGAAGCGGGGCGCGCGGTCGGGCGCGGGCTGCGGCTGCTGCAGGACGCGGCGCGGTCGGGCCTCGTGGCGCACGACGCCGAGGCCGAGGGTGCGGTCGTCGCCCGCTGGTGGGGGCTGGCCGCCGCCCACGGCGCGACGACCGACGCGGCCGCGGACGCCGTCGTCCGGCGGGTGCGTGCCGCGCTGGCCGCCGCCCCCGCGGGCCCCGCGGTGCTCACGCACCGCGACCTGCACGACAAGCAGCTGCTCGTGCACGTCGACGACGACGCGGTCACCGGCGGCGGGGTGCGCGTCGGCCTGCTCGACCTGGACCTCGCCGCCGTCGCGCACCCGGCGCTCGACCTGGCCAACCTGCTCGTGCACCTCGAGCTGCGCGTCCACCAGGGCCTGTGCCCGCCCGCCCGCGCTGCCCGCGTGGCCCGCGCCCTCGTCGACGGCTACGGCCACGGCTCCGGCTCCGACCCGGCCGCGCTGCGGCCCTGGGCGACCGCCGCCCGGGCCCGCCTCGCCGCGGTGTACGCCTTCCGACCGGCGCCCCGCGACGTGCCCGGCGCGCTCCTGACCGACCTCGACCGGCCCCTGCCGTTCGAGCCCGCCCTGCTCACCCTGGAGGACCGATGACGCACGCCATCACGACCACCGCCACGACCATCGCAGGGACCGCAGCCGACGCCGCCGTGCCCGAGCCCACGCGCGTCACCGTGATCGGCACGGGCTACCTGGGCGCGACGCACGCGGCGTGCCTGGCCGAGCTGGGCTACGACGTGCTCGGCCTGGACACCGACCCGGCGAAGATCGCCGACCTGGCCGCGGGGCGCCTGCCGTTCTACGAGCCCGGGCTGGCGGGGCTCGTCGAGCGGCACACCGCCGCCGGGCGCCTCCGGTTCACGACCGATGCGGCGGAGGCGGCCGCGTTCGCGGACCTGCACTTCGTGTGCGTCGGCACGCCGCAGCGCCGGGACTCGATGGCCGCGGACACGAGCCACGTCGAGGCCGCCGTGGCCGCGCTCGTGCCGCACCTGCGCGGCGACGCGCTGCTCGTCGGCAAGTCCACCGTCCCCGTGGGCACGGCGGCCGGGCTGCAGGCGCTCGCCGACCGACTCGCCCGCGCGGGGGTCGAGGTGGGCGTCGCGTGGAACCCGGAGTTCCTGCGCGAGGGCCGCGCCGTCGAGGACACGCTGCGCCCGGACCGGATCGTCGTCGGCGTCGCCGACCCGCGGCACGAGAAGGCGCTGCGCGAGCTGTACGCACCCGTCGTCGACGCCGGCGTGCCGTTCCTCGTCACCGACCTCGCCACGTCCGAGCTGGTCAAGGTGGCGGCGAACGCGTTCCTCGCCACGAAGATCTCGTTCGCCAACGCGATCGCCGAGCTGTGCGACGCCGCCGGCGGCGACGTCGTCGCGCTCACGGACGCGATCGGGCACGACGCCCGCATCGGGCACCAGTTCCTGAGCGCGGGCCTCGGCTTCGGCGGCGGCTGCCTGCCCAAGGACATCCGTGCCCTCATGGCCCGCGCCGGCGAGCTCGGCGTCGACGAGGCGCTGACGTTCCTGCGCGAGGTCGACGCCATCAACATGCGGCGCCGGTCGCGCGCCGTCGCGCTGGCGGTCGAGGAGTGCGGCGGCAGCGTGCTCGGGCGCCGCATCGCCGTCCTGGGCGCGGCGTTCAAGCCCGGCACCGACGACGTGCGCGACTCGCCCGCGCTCAACGTCGCCGCCCAGCTGCAGCTGCAGGGCGCGCACGTGCGCGTGCACGACCCGCGGGCCAACGCCACCGCCGCGCGCACGTTCCCCACGTTGGGCTACGCGGACACCGTCGAGGAGGCGGTCACCGGCGCCGACCTCGTGCTGCACCTCACCGAGTGGCAGGAGTTCCGCGACCTCGACCCGGCGGCCCTCGAGCCCGCGCGCCGCGTCGTCGTGGACGGTCGCAACGCGCTCGACGCCGACCGCTGGGCCGCCGCCGGCTGGCGGGTCCGCGCCCTCGGCCGCCCCGCAGTCGGCCCGGCGACGGTCAGCCCGTGAACGCCTCCAGCTCGGCGCGGGGGACCTGGCGGCGGGAGCGGATGAGTTCCTCGACGTCGTCCATGCGGTCCCACACGTTGACGGCCATGCCCGCCTGCACCTCGCCGTCGCGCAGCCAGAACGCGACGAGCTCGCGGTCGTCGACGGAGCCGCTGATCACGACCTCGGTGTCGCCGGCGCGCGGGTCGACGTAGCCCTTGTACTCCATCCCGACGTCGTACTGGTCGCTGAAGAAGTAGGGGAGGACGTCGTAGGCGGCGTCGTCGCCGAGCATCGCGCGGCCGGCGTGCGCGCCCGTGTCCTGCGCCACGGCCCAGTGCTCCACGCGCAGCGGGCGGCCGTAGTGCGGTGAGGGGACGGACGCGATGTCGCCGGCGGCGAAGACGTCGGGCGCGGAGGTGCGCAGGGTGCCGTCGACGACGATCCCGCCGCCGAGGTCGCGCGAGCGCAGCTCGATGCCCGCGGCCGACGCGATGCCCACGTTGGGCGTGACGCCCACGCCCATCACCACGAGGTCGGCCTCGAGGTGGGTGCCGTCGGCCAGCTCGACGCCCTTGACCCGGCCGGACTCCCCGGTGAACGCGACGACGTCGCCCCGGTGGCGCAGGACGCCGCGCTCGTCGTGCACCCGCCCGTACAGGGAGCCGAGCTCCGGGCCGAGCGTGGCCTGGAGGGGGTGCTCGGTCTGGCCGACGAGGCACACGTCGAGGCCGAGCATCCGGGCGGACGCCGCCACCTCGGTGCCGATCCAGCCGTCCCCGACGACGACCACCTTGCCCTCGCCCTCGAGCGACGCGGGCAGCAGGAGGCCGGCGAGCAGGTCCGCGTCGTCGACCGTCCGGAGGGTGTGCACGCCGATGAAGCTCCGGCCCGGCACCTGGAGCGCGCGGGGCGTGGAGCCGGTCGCGAGCAGCAGCCTCGAGTAGCCGAGCGTGGAGCCGTCGGCGAAGGTCACCTCGTGGTCGGCCGGGGCGAGGTCGACGACGGTGGTGAGCGTGCGCAGGTCGATGGCGTGGTCGTCCCACCAGCCCGCCTTGAGCGGGTAGATGACGTCGGGCTCCGCCTGCCCGCGCAGGTAGTCCTTCGACAGCGGCGGGCGCTCGTACGGGCGGTGCCCCTCGGAGGTGACGACGACGAGGTGGACGTCGGGGTCCTGCTCGCGGACGGCCTCCACGGCCCTGGCGGCGGCCAGGCCGCCTCCGACGACGACGACGGGTGCGGTGGACGACGCGGGCATGGTGGACTCCTGACCAGCGGGGACGAGGGCTTCTGAGGCCGACGGTGCCACAGTTCCGCGCTGCTGGCGACCCTCCGCCCGGACGCGTCAGCGGCGTCCGACGACGTCGGCGACCGCGGGCCCCATCTGCGGCCAGGAGAACTCGAAGCCGGCGGCGGTCAACCGCTCCGGGAGCACCCAGCGGCTCTTGAGCACCAGCTCGGACTCGTTGCGGAGCGCCCAGAGCGCGGGCTCCAGCAGCCAGCGCGGGGTCGGGAGGCCCACCGGCATGCCGACGGCGCGGCGCAGCTCTGCCATGAGGGTGCGGTTGTCGCTCGGGTGCGGTGCGGACAGGTTGACCGGCCCGCCGAGCTCGTCGTGGGACTCGAGGAACCGGATCGCGGCGAGCACGTCGTCGACGTGGATCCACGAGAACTTCTGCCGGCCGCCCGAGCGGTGGACCGGCCCCGGGCCGCCCGTCGGCTCGTCGCCGATGCCGCGGTAGCGGCGGTGCGGGAACCACCAGCCGTCGTGCTGCGGCCCGCCCACGCCGAGCCGCGCGATCCGGGCCAGCAGGTCGGACGCCGGTCCGCCGAGCACGATCGCCATGCGCAGCGCCACGCGGCGCGTGCCGGGCAGGTCGCCGGCGAAGAGCTCGCGCTCCCAGCTGCGGGCGACGTCCACGGAGAAGCCCGTGCCGAGCTCGCCGTCGGACTCGGTCTGCGGTCGGTCCGCCGCGTACCGGTAGATGGTGGCGGTGCTCGCGTTGAGCCACAGTCGTGGGGGCGCCGTGGCCGCCGCGATCGCCTCGTGCAGCGCCCGCGTGGTGGCGACCCGCGAGCGCAGGATCTCGTCGCGGTTCGCCTCGGTGTACCGGCAGCCGACGCTCTTGCCCGCGAGATTCACGACCAGGTCGGCGCCGTCGACGACGGCGGCCAGCGCCGCGGGGTCGCCCCAGCGGGCCTCGGGACCCGTGCGCCCCACGCGGGCGACGTCGTACCCGCGCTCCGTCAGGTCGGCCACCAGCCGGTGCCCGATGAACCCGTTCCAGCCCGAGACCACCGCACGTCCGCGCATCGTCATCCCTTCCGTCGACGTCGGGCTCGCCGTAGTGGGCCTGCATGGCGACGCTGTCGCCGATCGAGATCAGTATCTCGGCCTGGCGCGCGGCCGGACCCAGGACTGCGGCACTCGCCCCCTGCGCGGGTCGTGACGCGCAGGGGGCGAGCGACGGAGAGTCAGGCGTGCTTGCGACCTGTGGCCCACGACCAGATCGCCACGACGATGATCGACCCGACGAGAGCGAAGCCCCACGTGCCGAGGTCGAAGAACTCGTCGTTCACGCTGGTGCCGAAGACAGCCGATGCGATGAACCCACCCACGAGCGCGCCGACGATCCCGAGCAGCAGCGTGACGATCCAGCCGCCCTTCTGCGCCCCCGGAACGATGGCCCGGGCGATCGCTCCCATGATGAGCCCGATGAGGATCCACCCGATGATGCTCACGACAATCTCCTTTTCGTTCAGGAAACAGAACTTCACAGCAAAACGCACTTCTGCGTCGGGCCGGGACATTTCCACGGGTCTTCGTGGCTCGCATCCCGAAGGGCACGTGGCGAAGGGCACGCGGCGGCCTCGCAGGTAGCCGGGGGGTTTCGCCGCGCGTGCTGACGGTTGGGGCGCTAGCGTCCTTCGCCGGACCGGCGACCGGCGACCGTCCGGCTCCTGGACGTCGCCGACCATGATCTCCGCTCGGCACCGAACGTCGACGACCGCTTGCCGGCGAGGGAGGGCTTGGTCTGCAGATCGCGCAGCGACTCTCCCCGGACGTGGGTCGGTACGCCACCCGTCACCGCGTGCGCGCGGGCCCCCAGCCGAGCCCCCACGACCGTTCCCGGGCCTCAGCAGGCAGAGCAAGAGGCCCCCTGGCTAGGGTTTCCGCTGATCAGAGGGCCTCTCTGGTGGTCGGGGTGACAGGACTTGTACCTGCGACCTCTTCGTCCCGCAGGCAATCCGACGCCGCGCATTGGTCTCGGTTCGTTGTTGTTCTGCGGGTTGGCGTCCGCCGGCGTCCGCTGGTGGTCGCGGCGGTAAGCCTCCGGTTGCGCCCCCAGCGCGTCGTCTCGTGGAGGTGGGGACATGGGAGGGCGCTGAATCGGTAGCGGAGCACGGGAGGCCGAGCCCGCGCGGCGGAGCCGCGCGCTTGAGTCAGTAAGGAAAGTTCTCACGCGACGACGTGAGCGGGCGCCTGAATCTGCGCGGCACGTCGGTGTCCCGACGTTGGAACGCCGCGAGGTCCACGGGGGTGTGCCTCGACGAGCAGCACACCCCGAGGGCTTCAGAACCAGATGTTTCTGACGTGCACCAGGACCGGGTTCGAAATCTCCGCGACCCATCGATCAGCCCACTGGGTGCTGCCCTCGATCGGCCCACAGGTAGACGGGACATCGCGCCCAGTCCGCTGGGTATGTGCACCCGACCCCGGTCTCCCCTGTACCCCATACGCAGGTATGGGTCTGTGCCGTGCCTCGGCTGGCTCGACGGTGGGGCTCCACCAACCACAAGGAGGAGTCACATGTATCAGTCGGCAGTGGCACAGTCGGGCGGCGCACTTGCCATGACCGGCGCGGTCGCCTCGACGTACATGGTGATCGGGGCGTGGACGCTGGTTGTCGCGGGCCTCGCGCTGGTGATGACGGCCCGCGTCCTGCGACGCAGGGCTCAGAGGGAAGGGCGATGACGTCTCGGGGGTCGGCGGCCCGTTCGGCCGCAGGCCCGATCACACCACGAGTCACGGTCCTGGTGCCCGCCCACGACGAAGAGGAGGCGCTGCCGCGCACACTGCGGTCGTTGGCGGACCAGACGCTGCGCCCCGGCCGCGTGGTCGTTGTCGCGGACAACTGCAGTGACGCCACCACGGACGTTGCCCGCGCCCATGGCGCAGATGTCGTCGAGACGAGCGGCAACCGCGACCGCAAGGCCGGAGCCCTGAACCAGGCGCTGCGACGCGTTCGGACCGACTTGGTGCTGGTGCTGGACGCCGACACGACGATTACGCCCCGGTTCGTCGAGGACGGGCTGCGTCTCCTCGATTCCCGGCCCAGCCTTGGCGCGGTCGGTGGGGTGTTCGAGGGGGAGTCCCCTCGTGGATACCTGCAGGGCTGCCAGGCCAACGAGTACGAACGCTACGGCGTCCAGGTGGACGTCACCCGGCGTACGAGCGTGCTCACAGGCACCGCCGCGCTGATCCGGCGCGAAGCGCTTGAGGAGGTCGCGCGGGAGCGTGGTAGCCGGCTCCCCGGGGTCGCGGGCGACGTCTACGATCGCGCCGCGATCACCGAGGACAGCGAGCTGACGCTCGCGCTGCGGACGCTCGGCTACGAGCTCGCG
>NZ_JBHXAW010000231.1:0-7259 GCF_042726645.1 Isoptericola sp. NPDC060257 | reverse complement strand
GGGCCACGATCGCACCCGCAACGCTCTCGGGATGTCCACCGGCGCCGTTACGCGATCGTGACGTGGATTCCTGGACGGCCTCTATTGTGACCGGTCACATCTCCGCTATGTTAGCGGTCACACAAGCGTTGCCGGAGGGTCAGAGAAGACCCAGGGACCGGGTCCCCCGGTCGGCCGGCGTCTCGAGGAGGAGATCATGAGCAAGAACTTCCGGCGCGCCGGTGCGGCGCTGTTCGTCACGGCGCTCACGGCGGCCTCGCTGGTCGCGTGCAGCAGCGAGCAGGCGCCCCAGGGCGGCGGGGACGGCGGCGGCGAGTCGGCCGCCGCCTCGGACACGATCGTCCTCGGCTTCTCGCAGGTCGGGGCGGAGTCCGGCTGGCGCGCGGCCAACACCAAGTCCATCCAGGACACGCTCACGCAGGAGAACGGCTTCGACCTCAAGTTCTCCGACGCGCAGCAGAAGCAGGAGAACCAGATCCAGGCGATCCGGTCCTACATCCAGCAGCAGGTCGACGTCATCGCGTTCTCCCCGGTCGTCGAGACCGGCTGGGACGCCGTGCTCGAGGAGGCCAAGGCCGCGAACATCCCGGTGATCCTCACCGACCGGGCCGTCGACTCCGAGGACGACACCCTGTACGAGTCGTTCATCGGGTCCGACTTCGTCGAGGAGGGCAAGCGCGCCGGCGAGTGGGCCGTGGAGCAGTACGACGGCGAGGGCTACAAGGCAGTCGAGCTGCAGGGCACCACCGGCGCCGCGCCCATGATCGACCGGCAGCAGGGCTTCGCCGACGCGATCGCGGGCTCCGACATCGAGATGATCGACTCGCAGACCGGCAACTTCACCCGCACCGAGGGCAAGCAGGTGATGGAGGGCTTCCTGCAGAAGTACGACGACATCGACCTGGTCTTCGCCCACAACGACGACATGGGCCTGGGCGCCATCGAGGCGATCGAGGCCGCGGGCAAGGTGCCGGGCAAGGACATCAAGATCATCACGGTCGACGGCGTCAAGGACGGCATGCAGGCGCTCGCCGACGGCAAGATCAACTACATCGTCGAGTGCAACCCGCTGCTCGGCCCGGACCTCGCGGAGATCGCGAAGAAGGTCGTGGCCGGCGAGGAGGTCGAGAAGCGCATCGTCACCCAGGACGAGGCGTTCGACCAGGAGGCGGCGAAGGCCGCGCTGCCGGACCGTCAGTACTGATCGTCGGTGCTGATGGTCGGTACTGACCGTCAGCAGTGACCGTCGGTACGCTCCACGAGACCCGCGGTGGGTGCGGTGCGGGACGCCCGCGCCGCGCCCACCGCGCTCCACGGAAGGTCAAGGATGACGCCATCGGACGCCGGCGACGCCGGCAGCACCCCCGACGCCCGGCCCCAGGACGTGCGCCCCGTCGTCGAGATGACCGGGATCTCCATCGAGTTCCCGGGCGTCAAGGCGCTCGACGGCGTGGACCTCCGGCTCCTGCCGGGCGAGGTGCACGCCCTCATGGGCGAGAACGGCGCGGGGAAGTCCACGCTGATCAAGGCGCTCACGGGCGTCTACGGCATCGACTCCGGCGAGATCCTCGTCGACGGCGAGCCGCACCGGTTCTCCGGCCCGGGCGAGGCCCAGGCCGCGGGGATCGCCACCGTGTACCAGGAGGTCAACCTCTGCGAGAACCTCACGGTCGCGGAGAACATCATGCTCGGCAACGAGCCCCGGCGGTTCGGCGCCATCGACTGGCCCCGCACGCGCCGCCGGGCGGCCGAGCACCTCGCGACGATGGGGCTCGACGTCGACCCCTCCTCCTCGCTCGGCTCGCACTCGATCGCCGTGCAGCAGCTCGTCGCGATCAGCCGGGCCATGGTGGTGGACGCCAAGGTGCTCATCCTCGACGAGCCGACGTCCAGCCTCGACGCCGACGAGGTCGCGCGGCTCTTCGCCGTCGTGCGCCGGCTGCGCGACCAGGGCGTCGCGATCCTGTTCGTGTCGCACTTCCTGGAGCAGGTGTTCGAGCTCTCCGACCGCATGACCGTGCTGCGCAACGGCGCGCGGGTGGGGGAGTACCGGACGTCGGAGATCACCCGGAGCGAGCTCGTCTCGCGCATGATCGGCCGGTCGATGGAGGTGCTGGAGGACCTGGAGGTCCGCACCGAGCACACCGTCGACGCGGCCCAGGGCAAGCCGTTCGTCCAGGCCGTGGGTCTCGGCCGGCGCGGCTCCGTGCAGGCCTTCGACCTGGACGTCCACGAGGGCGAGGTCGTCGGTCTGGCCGGCCTGCTCGGCTCCGGCCGCACGGAGGTGGCCCGTCTGCTCGCCGGGGCGGACCGGGCCGACACGGGCACGCTGTCCGTCAAGGGGACGGCGACCCGGCTGCGCACGCCGCGCACGGCGATCGGGCGCAGGATCGCGTTCTCCTCCGAGGACCGCAAGGCCGAGGGCGTGGTCGGCGACCTGACCGTGCGGGAGAACATCGTGCTCGGCCTCCAGGCGGAGCGCGGCTGGCTGCGCCCGCTGCCCGGCAAGCAGGTCGACGAGATCGTGCAGCGGTACATCGAGGCGCTGAACATCCGGCCCGCCAACCCCGATGCCCTGCTGCGCAACCTGTCGGGCGGCAACCAGCAGAAGGTGCTCCTGGCCCGCTGGCTCGCCACCGCGCCCGAGCTGTTCATCCTCGACGAGCCGACCCGCGGCATCGACGTCGGCGCCAAGGCGGAGATCCAGCGCCTGGTGTCCGACCTCGCCGGCCGGGGCATGGCGGTGCTCTTCATCTCCGCCGAGCTCGAGGAGGTGGTGCGGCTCAGCCACCGCATCGCCGTCATGCGCGACCGGCAGAAGGTCGCCGAGCTGACCAACACCGACTCCGTCGGCGTCGACGACGTCGTCGAGCTCATCGCGAGCGGAGGGGACCGCTGATGCCCACATCGCAGGCCGCCGGCGGGTTCGGCGCCGTCGTCCGCCACCACCTGTTCTGGCCCGTGGTCGCGCTGGTCGCGCTGCTCGCCGTCAACACGGCCGTCCGACCGGGCTTCCTGTCCGTGTCGATCCTCGACGACCACCTCTTCGGGTCGCCGATCGACATCCTGCGCAACTGCGCCCCGCTCATGCTGGTCGCCCTCGGCATGTCGCTGGTGATCGCCACCCGCGGCATCGACCTCTCCGTGGGCGCCGTGGTCGCGATCTCGGGGGCGGTGGCCCTCACGTTCATCGCGGGCGCGCCGGACCCGGCGTCGACGACGACGGTGCTCCTCGCCATCGGGATGGCCCTCGCACTCGGCCTGGTGCTCGGCGTCTGGAACGGGTTCCTGGTGTCCGTGCTCGGGATCCAGCCGATCATCGCGACGCTCATCCTCATGACCGCCGGCCGCGGCGTCGCGATGCTCATCACCGAGGGGCAGATCACCACGGTCACGAGCGCCCCGTTCAAGATGCTCGGCGCCGGGTACTGGCTCGGGCTGCCCGTCGCGACCCTGGTCGCGTTCGGCGTGTTCGCGCTCGTCGCGCTGCTGGTGCGGCGCACGGCGCTCGGGATGCTCGTCGAGTCGGTCGGCATCAACCCCGCCGCGAGCCGGCTCGCCGGCGTGCGCGCGCGGACCATCGTGTGGACGGTCTTCGCGCTGTCCGGGCTGTTCTCCGCGCTGGCCGGGCTGATCCTGTCGTCCAACGTCATGGCGGCCGACGCGAACAACGCCGGCCTGTTCATCGAGCTCGACGCGATCCTCGCCGTGGTCATCGGCGGCACGTCGCTGGCCGGCGGCAAGTTCTCGCTCTCCGGCACCTTCGTCGGCGTGCTCATCATCGCGACGCTGTCGCTCACGGTGACCAACGTCGGCATCTCGCCGCTCGTGACGCCGCTGTTCAAGGCGCTCGTGGTCGCTGCGGTGACGCTGCTCCAGTCGCCCGCGATGCGGCGCAAGCTCTCGGAACGCACGCGACGGCGCGGCAGGGCGGCGCCGGTGACGCCGTCGGACAAGCCCGCCGACGTGGCGACGGACAAGGTGGTGGCCTCATGACGACCCTCGCATCCTCGCGCCGCGGGGCGCCGTCCCCGGACCGCGTGCCGTCCGTCGGCCGCCGCCTGCGCGTCGACCGCCGCTACCTGCCCGTGGTCGGGACCCTCGTGGTGTTCGTGCTGCTGCTCGTGGTGGGCGGCGCGCGCTACGACAACTTCCTGTCCGTCGGCGTGCTCGCGAACCTGTTCATCAACAACGCGTTCCTCATCGTGCTGGCCGTCGGGATGACGTTCGTCATCCTCACCGGCGGCATCGACCTCTCCGTCGGTTCGGTGCTGGCGCTGTCCGGCGTGACGGCGGCGTACCTGCTGCAGTCCGGCGTCCCCGCCGGGGTGGTGATCCCGCTGGTCGTGCTCATCGGCTCGCTGATCGGGCTCCTCGTCGGCGCGATGGTGCACGTCTTCGAGGTGCAGCCGTTCATCGCGACCCTCGCGGCGATGTTCTTCGCCCGCGGCCTGTGCTTCCTCGTCGCGCCGGAGTCGATCCCGATCGACGACCCGACCTTCGTCGCCCTGGCCTCCTGGGACACGTGGGCCGGCGGGCAGTGGCGGATCACGTCGAGCGTCGTGATCGCGCTGGTCGTGGTGGCGGTCGCGTTCTACCTGCTGCACTACACGCAGTTCGGCCGCACCGTGTACGCCATCGGCGGCGGGGAGCAGTCGGCCAAGCTCATGGGCCTGCCCGTCGCGCGCACCAAGGTGCTGGTGTACGTCATCAGCGGCACCTGCGCCGGTCTCGGCGGCCTGCTGTTCGCGATGTTCTCGCGGTCGGGCTACTCCCTGACCGGCGTGGGCATGGAGCTGGACGCGATCGCGGCCGTCGTCATCGGCGGCACGCTGCTCACGGGCGGCACCGGCTTCGTGCTCGGGTCCGTGCTCGGCGTCCTCGTGCTCGGACTCATCCAGACGATCATCACCTTCGAGGGCACTCTCTCCTCCTGGTGGACCAAGATCGTCATCGGCGCGCTGCTGCTGGTCTTCGTGGTCCTGCAGCGGCTGCTCGCCCTGCGGCGCTCCTAGCCGTCCCGGCTCCGCACCCGTCCGGGCGTCGGGTCGGCGGCACGCGCCGCCGGCCCGACGTCCCACCACCGCGCACCATCTCGGTACCTGCACCCCCCGCACCTGTACGACGACGTACGACACGGAGGTTCTACAACGATGCACATCCCATCGAGACAGCACGGGCCCCGATGGTCGAGGCCCCTGGCGGCAGCGGCCCTCGCCCTCGCGCTGCCCGCCACGGCGGCCGCGGCCGTCCCGCTGCGGGCGGCTCCCGCGTCGCAGTCGCCGGCCCCGTCGGCGGCGGGCGACGGCTACGGCGCCTACGTCTTCCCCTACTTCGCCGGCGAGCAGGACGGCGGCGAGAAGATCTACCTGGCCGTCAGCGAGGCCGACGACCCCACCGCGTGGACCACGCTGAACGGCGGTGAGCCCGTCCTCGAGTCCACCCTCGGCACGCAGGGCCTGCGCGACCCGTTCCTCACCCGCAACCCCGAGACCGGCACCTACTACCTGCTCGCCACCGACCTGAAGATCGCCGGCGGCGGGAACTTCGGCGACGCCCAGGAGACCGGCAGCCGGGCGATGATGGTGTGGTCCTCCGACGACCTGATCCACTGGTCCGACCAGCAGGAGGTCGAGGTCGCGCCGCCGGACGCCGGCAACCTCTGGGCCCCCGAGGCGACCTGGGACGCCGAGGCCGGGCAGTTCGTCGTCTACTGGGCGTCGGCGCTGAACCCGGACGACGTCGCGCCGGAGGACCGGGACATCGCGACGTCGTACCAGCGCATGCTGTCCGCCACGACGCCCGACTTCTCCGCGGGCAGCTTCTCCGAGCCGCAGGTGTGGATCGACGAGGAGCGCGGCGCGGGCCGGGGCATGATCGACTCGACCGTCGCGGTCGAGGACGGCACCTACTACCGGTTCACCAAGGACGAGGCGGACATGACCGTCCGCGAGGAGTCCTCCGACGACCTGTCCCGCACCCAGGGCGTGACCGAGGGCGACGGGTGGGACCTGGTCGCCGAGCACGTCGGCGTGGGCCAGCCCAACCCGTGGGGCGGCGAGTTCACCGCGGGCGAGGGTCCCACCGTCTTCCCGTCCCTGACCGACGACTCCTGGTTCATGATGATCGACCAGCCGTCGTACCACGGGGGCCAGGGGTACATGCTGTTCCGCACGGACGACCTGGCGAGCGGGGACTGGACCTCGGTGCCCGACGCCGAGCTGCCGAGCCACCCGCGGCACGGCACGGTGCTGCCGATCACGACGGCGGAGCAGCAGTCGCTGCTCGAGGCGTACCCGGAGGGCGAGCCGGAGGTCGTCGAGCAACGGCTCACCATCGACTCGGCCGCCGACCGCACCGAGATGAGCGACGACCTGTACGGCGTGTTCTACGAGGACATCAACTACGCCGCCGACGGCGGCCTGTACGCCGAGCTGGTGCGCAACCGGTCGTTCGAGTTCGCCCAGGAGGACAACGCGGGCTTCACCGGCCTGACGGGCTGGGAGCAGACCGGCGGCGGCGACGTCGCCGTCGAGTCCGCGCGCGGCGAGTGGCTCAACGACAGCAACCGGCACTACCTCACCGTGACCTCCGACGGCACGACCGGCGTCTCGAACGCGTCGTACAACGAGGGCGTCGCGCTGAGCGAGGGGTCGTCGTACGACTTCTCCGTCTGGGCGCGCAGCGACGTCGCCCAGGACCTCACGGCGACCCTCGTGTCCGCCGACGGCGCGACGACGTACGGGACGGCGACGGTCGCCGTCGACGGCTCCGACGAGTGGGCGCGGTACACGGCGACGGTGACGGCGTCCGCGACGACGAACGCCGCGCGCCTGCGGGTCGCCTCGGGCGCCGCGAGCACGCTGCGCCTCGACATGGTGTCCCTGTTCCCGCAGGACACGTGGGTGGGGCCGGTCAACGGCAGGAGCACGCTGCGCAAGGACCTCGCCGAGAAGGTCGCGGCGCACGACCCGAGCTTCCTGCGGTTCCCCGGCGGCTGCGTCACCAACGTCGGCACCTTCGACTCCTACCTCGAGTCCGACGGCCAGGACCGGCAGCGGACGTACCAGTGGAAGGAGACCATCGGCCCGGTCGAGGAGCGCCCGACCAACTGGAACTTCTGGGGCTACAACCAGTCGTACGGCATCGGCTACCTCGAGTACCTCGAGTTCGCCGAGGACCTCGGCGCGTTCGCGCTGCCCGTCGTGTCGGTGGGCGCCAACGGCTGCGGGTCGCGCATCCCGGAGATGACCGACGAC
>NZ_JBHXAW010000230.1:0-7265 GCF_042726645.1 Isoptericola sp. NPDC060257 | reverse complement strand
GCCCCGAGCGTCAGACGGCGGCGGAGACGACGTCGTCCACCGGCCGGGCGTCCGCCGCCCGCCGCGCGACCCACGCCGCACCGACGCCCGCGGCGACGAAGAGCGCGCCCAGCGCGAGCCAGCCGGGCGTGCCGAACCGGATGGGCAGCGCGGTGACGACGACCGGCGCGACCATCCCGGCGAGCGCGTAGCCGGTCTGCGACAGGCCCTGGTAGGCGCCGGCGCGGCGCGGGTCGGCGAGCTCGAACGCCATGCCCCACCCGCCGGCCTCGGACAGCACCTCGCCGAGCGAGTGCGCGACGGCGGCGAGCAGCAGCAGCGCGGTCGCGGCGACGAGGCTGCCGTGCCCGGCCGCGGCGTACAGCACGCAGGCGCCGGCCAGCAGGAGGGTGCCGCGACGCACGGCCCGGCCTGCCGCCCGCACCTCGTGCGTGCCGCGGGACGCGCGGACCTGCAGCAGGGCCACCAGCGCCGTGTTGACCACCAGCAGCGCGGACACGACGGCGGTCGGGGCGTCGGTGGTCGCGACCCACAGCGGCACGCCGACGGTCATGACGCCGAACTGCATGGCCACGACGGCGTTGAGCACGACGCTGGCGACGTACGTGCGGTCGCGCAGCGGGTGCACCCCGGGCGCGGCCGGGTGCGCGGCGTCGGCCGCGGCGGCGTCCGGGGTGTCCGCGACGGGCGCGTCGGCGAGCATCCGCACGGCCAGCTCGGGCACCCGGCGCGGCAGCCGGACGAGCGGCACGACGGCGCCGAGCAGCAGCACCGCCGTCGCGACCATCGCGGTGCGGTAGGCCGCCGCGGTGTCCACCAGCAGCGCGACGGCGGCGGCCAGCGTGCCGAGCCCGATGAGGACGTTGGTCACGACGCGCAGCCGGGCGCGGACGTCGACGCGCTCGGGACCGGTGAACCACCGGGCCAGCAGCGCCTGCCGGGCGGTGGACTGCACCCCGCGCCCCGCGCTGACGACGACGGCGACGGCGGTGAAGCTCACCGCGTCGGAGGTGAACGAGTACGCCGCCAGCGCCAGCGCCTGCGCGAGCAGGCCCCACACCTGCACGCGGTGCGCGCCGCGCCGGTCCGACCAGCGCCCGGCGAGGTAGGACCCGAGCACGCCCGCGCCGCCGGCGATGCCGAGGCCGAGCCCGACGGTGGTCGCGGGCAGCCCGACCACGCGCGTGAAGTACAGGACGGAGACGGTGTAGAAGATCCCCGTCGACGCGGCGAACGCCATGGTCGAGACGGTGAGGGCGCGCGCCACGGGATCCCGCGGCAGGAGGGTCTGGATCACGGCACCAGTAGGGACCCGTGGGCCCGCACCCGGAACGGATGTAGCGCTGCACTACATCTATGCTCACACGATGGGACGGAGTCGCTGATGGGGTGGATGCACTACGAGCTGGCCGGCATGGACCTCGCCGACGTCCGCTTCGCCGTCTCCCCGCTGAACGAGCTGGTGCTGTCGCTGCGCGCGTGGCGCGACCCCGGCCGCTTCCCCGTGCACCTGCCGTGGCTGCGCCGCCTGCAGGAGGCCCGGCCCACGCTCGACGGCGAGATGCTGCTCGCGCTGACCAACGAGGTGATGTGGACCCCCGACTTCCTCACGCCGCGCCCGGGCAGCCCGCTCACCCGGCTCGACGACGAGCTCGCCGGCGTGGCCGCCGTCGACGACGCGGTGGTGATGCACGGCCTCGCCGCGGTGCACCCGGGCGGCCTGCCCACGCCGCTGCGCGGCCCGCTCCCCCGCGTGCGGCGCCGGATGCTCGACGCGCTCACCGGCTACTGGGACGCCTGCTTCGCGCCCGTCTGGCCGCGGATGCGCGCCGTGCTGCAGGCGGACGTCGTGCACCGCGGCACCGTGATCTCGGCGCGCGGGGCGGGCGCGATGTTCGCCGACCTCTCCCCGCGGGTCTCGTTCGCCGACGGCGTGGTGAGCGTCCGCCTCGGGACGCTCAGCGGGGAGCACCGCCGCTCCACCACCGGCGCGGGGCTCACGCTCGTGCCCACCCTGTTCACCCGCGCGGCGTCGGCCCCGATCTCACCGGGGGAACCGCCGATGATCATGTACGGCGCGCGCGGCACCGGCACGCTCTGGCAGGCGGAGCGGCACGTGGCGGGTGACGCCCTCGTCGCGGTCCTGGGCCGCGCGCGGGCCGGGCTCCTCACGGCCCTGGAGCAGCCGGCGTCCTCCACCGAGCTCGCCCGCCGCCTCGACGTCACGACCAGCGCCGTCAACCAGCACCTGCGCGTGCTGCGCGACGCCGGCCTGCTGACCTCCGCCCGCTCCGGCCGGTCCGTGCTGTACCTGCGCTCCGAGGTGGGCGACGCGCTGGTCGGAGGCGGCCGCGAGGCCCGGTGACCCACCCCACAGCCCGATCCCCCGGCACGCGACAGTTTCCCGACACCGCGTTGGTATCGTTCCCGACATGACGTCGGCAACTCATGCCGGCGCGGAAGGGAGCACGATGTTTCTGGCGTGGCGCGAGCTGCTGTTCGCGCGGGCACGGTTCGGCCTGATGGGAGGTGTCGTCGCCCTCGTCGCGATCCTCGTCGTCATCCTCTCGGGGCTCTCCTCGGGGCTCGTGAACGACGGCGTCTCCGGGCTGAAGAAGCTGCCCGTGACGGCGTTCGCCTTCGACGAGGGCACCCCCGTCGACTCCGCGTTCTCCCGCAGCACGGTGGAGCGGGACCAGGCGGACCGATGGGCACAGCAGGACGGCGTGGCCGACGCCGCGCTGTTCGGGAACCAGCTCGTCAACGCGGAGGGCCCCGACGGCGAGGCGGTCGACCTAGCCCTCTTCGGCGTCGAGCCCGACTCTTTCCTCGCTCCCTCCCCCGACCTCGTCGCGCAGGGCGCCGGGCTCGGGCAGCGCGACGGGATCGTCGTCAGCGAGACCGTGACCGACCTCGGGCTCGGCGTCGGCGACACCGTGACGGTCGACCGGCTCGGCACCGAGCTGAGGATCGTCGGCGTCCTGGACGGCCAGCACACCTACGGGCACGTGGACGTCGCGTACGTCCCCCTCGCCACCTGGCAGGAGATCCACGCCGGCGCCGGGCCCGCCGACGACGTGCGCCCCGACGCCTACGACGAGGCGACCGCCGTCGCGCTGAAGGAGTCCGACGGGGCCGACCTCGACCTCGCGGCCGCCGGCACCGGCACGGGCACGGCCGCGGTGCCTCTCGAGGACTCGTTCGAGGGGTCGCCGGGATACGCGGCCGAGACCCTCACCCTCGACCTCATCCAGACGTTCCTCTTCGCCATCTCCGCCCTCGTGGTCGGCGCGTTCTTCACGGTGTGGACCATCCAGCGCCAGCACGAGATCGCCGTGGCCCGCGCCATGGGGGCCCGCACCGCCTACCTGGTCCGCGACGCCCTGGGGCAGGCGGCGGCCGTCCTCGTCGGCTCGACCGCGGTGGGCGTGGGCGTCGGGGTCGGGTTCGGCGCGCTGCTGACGTCCACCCCCATGCCGTTCTCGCTCGAGCCTGTGCCGGTGGCGGCCGCCGCCGCGCTGCTGATCGTGCTCGGGCTCCTCGGCGCGGCCGCCGCCGTCGGCCGCATCGCCCGTGTCGACCCGCTCACCGCCCTCGGAGGACAGCGATGACCCAGCCCGCCCCCACCACCACGACCACCGGGCGGCGCTCCGCCGCGGGCGACGGCCTCCGGCTGGTCGACGTCACGCTCACCCTCGGCGACGGCGACGCCACCGTCACCGCGCTCGACCACGTCGACCTCGCCGTCCCGGCGGGCGAGCTGCTCGCCGTCGTCGGCCCGTCCGGCGCGGGGAAGTCGAGCCTGCTCGCGGTCGCCGGGGCGCTGACCCGGCCGGACTCCGGCACCGTCCTCGTGGACGGCGTGGACGTCGGCGCGTTCTCCCCCTCCCGTCAGGCCCGCCTGCGGCGCGAGCGGATCGGCTTCGTGTTCCAGTCGGGCAACCTCCTGCCCGCGCTCACGGCGGTCGACCAGCTCCGCTTCGCCCTGCACGCCACCGGGCGCAAGGTCGCGGGGTCCGCGCGGTCGCCGCTCGAGCTCCTGGAGCAGGTCGGCATGGCGCACAAGGCCGGCCGCCGGCCGCACGAGCTGTCCGGCGGCGAGCGCCAACGCGTCGGGATCGCCCGTGCGCTGGTGACGGCCCCGGCTCTCCTGCTCGTGGACGAGCCGACCGCGGCGCTCGACCGCGCGCGGAGCCACGACGTCGTCGAGCTGCTCGCGGCCGAGACGCACGACCACGGCGTCGCGACGGTGATGGTCACCCACGACCACGACGTCCTGGAGCACTGCGACCGGGTGGTGCGGATGGAGGATGGGAGACTGGTCGACTGACCGTCACGCCCCGGACCCGCGGGCCCGGGGCACCCGCGAGGAGGAGTGCCCGTGCCGCGCATCAGCGCCCCCACCGTCGCCGAGCACCGCGCGGCACAGCAGCGGGCGCTCCTCGACGCCGCGCGCGCGATCCTCGCCGAGACCGGCCGCCCGCCCACGTTCGCGGCGCTCGCCGAGCGCTCCGGGCTGGCCCGCCCCAGCATCTACCAGTACTTCCGCTCCGCCGACGACCTCCTGCGCGCCATGGTGGAGGACGTCTTCCCCCGGTGGGCGGCGACGGTCGCGAGAGCCATGGACGACGCCGACGACGACGCGGGCCGGGTGCTCGCCTACGCGCGGACGAACCTCGAGCTCGTCGCCGAGGGCGAGCACGCCCTCGCCACCGCGCTCGCCGGCGCGGGACCCGCTCCCGCCGTGGCCGAGGGGATGAGGGCGATGCACGGTGAGCTCCTGAGGCCGCTGGTCGACACGCTGCACGCGCTGGGCGTGGCACAGCCGGAGCGGACCGCAGAGCTCGTCAACGCCGTGGTCAACGCGGGCTCGAGGATGCTCGAGTCCGGCGCGCCCCTCGACGAGGTCTGGGCCAGCACCGAGGACCTCCTGGGGCCGTTCGTCGCCCGGCACAGGGCCGACGACGGCACGGACTGAGCACCCCGACCTTCACCCCGCGACGCGCTCCAGGTGCGCGTCGAGCACGTCGAGCGCCCACGCGGCGTCGTCGTCCGGCTCCTGCCGCACGACGTGCAGCGCGAGGCCGTCGACGAGCGCGTGCAGCTCGCGCACCTCGACGCCGGACGGCGCGCGCCCGGTGAGGGCGGCCAGCGCGCGGGCGCACACGTCGCGGATGGCGTCCTGCGACGCACGGTGGCCGTCGCGCAGGGCGGGGTCGGTCATGGCCGCGGTGCCGAGCGCGAGGTACACCTCCATCTCGGTGCGCCGCTCGGCGTCCAGCGGCAGGAGCTGGGCGAGCACGGCCCGCGACCAGCCCGCGCCGTCGACGTCGACGGCGGCGACGCGCTCCCGGAGCCGCTCCAGGACGAGCGCCACGGCGCGCTCGCGCACGCTGGCCACGGTGGGGAACGTGTAGCGCAGCGAGCTCTGCGGCAGGCCGGCCTCCGCGGCCACGTTGCGCACGGACAGGGCCTCGAGACCGTCGCGCACGAGGACGCGCCACGCGGCCTCGGACACCTGGCGGCGGCGTTCGTCACGGTCGAGCTTCTGGGGCACGGGGCCATGTTCGCACAGTCGTGCGAAGTGTGCTAGAACTGTCTTCGCACGATCGTGCGACAACGTTCCAAAGCAGATCCCCGACAGTGCACGACAGAAGGGAAGTGAGAGCCGTGGACTGGCTGATCCTCATCGCCGCCGGCGTGATGGAGGCGGTGTGGGCGACCGCGCTGGCCGCGTCGCGCGGCTTCAGGCGACCGGTGCCGACCGTGCTGTTCGTCGTCGGGCTGGCCCTGAGCATGTGGGGCCTCGCGCACGCGATGCTCACCATCGAGGTGGGCACGGCCTACGCGGTGTGGGTGGGCATCGGCGCGGTCCTCACCGTGCTGGTCGCCATCGTCCGCGGCGACGAGCGGCTGACCGTCGCGCGGGCGCTGCTGCTGGTCGGCCTGGTCGGGTCGGTCGTCGGACTGAAGGTGGTGAGCTGACATGAGCGCCGAGAACGTGGACGCGAGGAAGAACGTGACCACCGTGGCCTGGGTGGTGCTGGTGGCCAGCGCCGTCCTCGAGGCGGTCTGGGCCACCGCCCTGCACGCCAGCCGCGGCTTCACGGTGCCGGCCGACACGATCGTCTTCGTCGTCGCGCTGTCGCTGAGCATGCTCGGCCTGGGCTACGCCGCGAAGCACATCCCCATCGGCACGGCCTACGCCATCTGGACCGGCGTCGGCGCCGCGCTCACCGTCGCCTGGGCGATGGTCACGGGCGCGGAGACGGCGTCGCTCCTCAAGGCCCTGTTCCTCGTCGGCATCATCGGCTGCGCCATCGGCCTCAAGGTGGTCGGCGACGGCGCGCACGCCCGCGGCGGGTCGGACGACTGAGGAGTCGCGGCCGAGTCGTCAGACCTCGCGGCGGTGCACGACCTGCGCCGCCGCCTGGTCGCGCGGCATGAGCAGCACCTGGTCGACGTTGACGTGCGCCGGGCGGGTGGCGATCCACGCCACCGTCTCGGCGACGTCCTCGGCCGTGAGCGGCTCGACGCCGGCGTAGACGGCGTCGGCCTTCTCCTGGTCGCCCTTGAAGCGGACCAGCGAGAAGTCGGTGTGCACCATGCCCGGGTCGATCTCGCTGACCCGCACCGGCTGGCCGAGCAGCTCGAGGCGCAGCACGCGGGTGAGCGCGGCCTCGGCGTGCTTCGCGGCGTTGTAGCCGGCGCCGCCCTTGTAGGGCTCGCGGCCGGCGATGGAGCCGATGGTGATGACCTGGCCGTCGCCGCTGGCGATCAGGCTCGGCAGGAGGGCCTGGGTGACGCGCACCGTACCGAGCACGTTGATGTCGTACATGCGCTGCCAGTCGGCGAGGTCGGCGTCCGCCACCGACTCCGTCCCCAGCGCGCCGCCGGCGTTGTTGACGAGCAGGTCGCAGCGCCCGAGCCTCTCCTCGACGGCCGCGGCGAACGCCGCGACGGACGCGTCGTCCGTGACGTCGAGCGGCAGCGCGGTGCCGCCGGTCTCGGCGGCCACCTGCTCGAGCCGGTCCATCCGGCGAGCGCCCAGGACGACGTGGAAGCCCGCCGCCGCGAGGGCGCGCGCGCTGGCGGCGCCGATCCCGCTGCTGGCTCCGGTGACGACGGCGACGCGGGCGCTGCTCGGCATGGGTCCTCCTCAGGACGGTCGGGGTGCCAGCCCAGCGTAGGCGCCCACCCACCCGCCTCGGACAGCGTCGTGGGTGGGATCGTGGCCCTGTCCTGGAACGAGACAGGGCCACGAT
>NZ_JBHXAW010000229.1:0-7304 GCF_042726645.1 Isoptericola sp. NPDC060257 | reverse complement strand
AAGCCCGCCCCCAAGCCCGTCGCGCAGAAGCCGACCCCCGCGCCCGAGGCCGAGGCGCCCGCCGCCCCGGCGGCGGCCGCGACCCCCGCTGCGGCGACGCCGGAGGCCCCGGCCAAGCCCGCCAACCGTCCCGGCGCGCCGACCCCCGGTCCGCGTCCCGCGGCGCCGAAGCCGGCGCCGGCCGCGCGCGAGCAGCGCGACGGCGGCCGTGACGGTGGTCGTGACGGCAAGGGCGGCCGCGCACCGCGCCCCGGCAACAACCCGTTCGCGTCCAGCCAGGGCATGCCGCGCCAGGGGCAGCGCCCCGGCGGCGCCGGTGGCCCGCGCCCGGGCAACAACCCGTTCGCGTCGAGCCAGGGCATGCCGCGCCCCGGCCAGCGCCCGGACCGCGGCGAGGCCGCGCCCGAGCGTTCGGGCGAGCGTCCCGGCGGTCCCCGTCCGGGCGGTCCCCGCCCCGGCGGCCCGCGTCCCGCGGCGCCTCGTCCCGGCGGCCCGCGCCCCAACCCCGGCATGATGCCGGGCAAGACCTCGATGCCGCGTCCCGGCGAGCGCCCGGCGCCCGCGGGCGGCGGTCGTGGCGGCGGTCGCGGTGGCGGCCCCGGCGGCGGTGGCGGCGGCGGCTTCCGCCCCGGCGGTGGCGGCGGCTTCGGCGGCCGTCCCGGCGGTCGCGGCGGTGCCGGTCGCGGTTCCACGCAGGGTGCGTTCGGCCGCGCAGGCGGCCGTCCGGTCCGCGGGCGGAAGTCGAAGCGCGCGAAGCGGCAGGAGTTCGAGCAGATGCAGGCGCCGTCGCTCGGCGGCGTGCAGGTGCCCCGCGGCAACGGTTCGACCGTCGTCCGCCTGCGCCACGGCTCGTCGCTGAACGACTTCGCCGACAAGATCGACGCGAACCCCGCGAGCCTGGTCACGGTGCTGTTCCACCTCGGTGAGATGGCGACCGCGACGCAGTCGCTGGACGAGGACACGTTCGGCACGCTGGCCTCCGAGCTCGGCTACGTCATCGAGATGGTGTCGGCCGAGGAGGAGGACCGCGAGCTGCTCGGGGCCTTCGACATCGACCTCGACGCAGAGCTCGAGGGCGAGTCGGACGACGAGCTCATGCCGCGTCCGCCGGTCGTCACCGTCATGGGTCACGTCGACCACGGCAAGACGCGTCTTCTCGACGCGATCCGCCAGACCGACGTCGTCTCCGGCGAGGCCGGCGGCATCACCCAGCACATCGGTGCGTACCAGGTGCGTCGTGAGCACGAGGGCGTCGACCGCCCGATCACCTTCATCGACACCCCGGGCCACGAGGCGTTCACCGCCATGCGTGCCCGTGGTGCCCAGGTGACGGACATCGCGATCCTCGTGGTCGCCGCCGACGACGGCGTCATGCCGCAGACGGTGGAGGCGCTGAACCACGCCCAGGCGGCCAACGTGCCGATCGTGGTCGCGGTGAACAAGGTGGACAAGGAGGGGGCGAACCCCGACAAGATCCGCCAGCAGCTCACCGAGTACAACCTGGTGGCCGAGGAGTACGGCGGTGAGACGATGTTCGTCGACGTCTCCGCGAAGCAGAACCAGGGCATCGACCAGCTCCTCGAGGCCGTGCTGCTCACGGCGGACGCCTCGCTGGACCTGCGGGCGAACCCGGACAAGGACGCCCGAGGCGTGGCCATCGAGGCCAACCTCGACAAGGGCCGCGGCGCCGTCGCGACCGTCCTCGTCCAGTCGGGCACCCTGCACGTCGGTGACGCGATCGTCGCGGGCACGGCCCACGGCCGCGTGCGCGCCATGTTCGACGAGCACGGCGAGGCCGTGACCGAGGCGGGCCCGGCCCGGCCGGTCCTGGTGCTCGGTCTCGCGTCGGTGCCGAGCGCCGGCGACACCTTCCTGGTGGCGCCGGACGAGCGCACGGCCCGCCAGATCGCCGAGAAGCGCGAGGCCGCCGAGCGTGCCGCCCTCCTGGCCAAGCGCCGCAAGCGCATCAGCCTCGAGGACTTCACGCAGGCGCTCCAGCAGGGCAAGGTCGAGACCCTCAACCTGGTCCTCAAGGGCGACGTCTCCGGTGCCGTGGAGGCTCTGGAGGACGCACTGCTCAAGATCGACGTCGGCGACGAGGTCGAGCTGCGCGTCATCCACCGCGGTGTGGGTGCGATCACGCAGAACGACGTCAACCTGGCCACGGTCGACAACGCGGTCATCATCGGCTTCAACGTGAAGTTCGGCGAGCGCGTCGAGGACCTCGCGGACCGCGAGGGCGTCGAGGTCAAGTTCTACTCGGTCATCTACCAGGCGATCGACGACGTCGAGGCGGCCCTCAAGGGGATGCTCAAGCCGGAGTACGAGGAGGCCCAGCTGGGCACGGCGGAGATCCGCCAGGTCTTCCGCTCCTCGAAGTTCGGCAACATCGCGGGCTCGATCGTCCGGTCGGGCACCATCCGCCGCAACACGAAGGCGCGCGTCCTGCGCAACGGCAAGATCGTCGGGGACGACCTCACGATCGAGTCGCTGCGTCGCGAGAAGGACGACGTCACCGAGGTCCGCGAGGGCTTCGAGTGCGGTATCGGCCTGGGGTCGTTCAACGACGTCACCGAGGGTGACATCATCGAGACCTTCGAGATGCGCGAGAAGCCGCGCGCCTGACGGTCGCGCCGCAAGGTACAGTCCGACGGCGTCCCGACCCGCCCCGCTTCGACAGGAGCAGGGCAGGGCGGGGCGCCGTCGGCGTCGAGAGAGGGAGACACCCATGCCCGGTCCCAAGGGCGACAGGCCCGAGAACCCGCGCGCCCGCAAGCTCGCGGACCGCATCAAGGAGATCGTCGCGCAGCTGCTCGACACGCGGATCAAGGACCCGCGTCTCGGCTTCGTCACCGTGACCGACGTGCGCGTGACGGGCGACCTGCAGAACGCCTCGGTGTTCTACACGGTCTTCGGCACGGACGAGGAGCGGGCGGGCACCGCCGCGGCGCTGGAGAGCGCCAAGGGGATGATCCGCTCGGAGGTCGGCAAGCAGACCGGCGTGCGCCTCACCCCGACCATCGAGTTCTTCCTGGACTCGATGCCGGAGAACGCCGCGCACCTGGACGCCGCGCTCATCGAGGCGCAGCGCCGGGACGCCGAGCTCGCCGCCCTGCGTGAGGGCAAGGGCTTCGCCGGCGAGGAGGACCCGTACCGCAAGCCGCGCGAGGACGACGAGGACGAGTGAGCGGCCAGGGGGAGCGCCCGCCCCGCCGCCCGACCGCTCCTGACGGGTTCCTCGTCGTCGACAAGCCGGCGGGCTGGACCAGCCACGACGTCGTCGGGCGGTGCCGCCGGCTGGCGGGGACGCGCAAGGTCGGGCACGCGGGCACCCTCGACCCGATGGCGACGGGCGTGCTCGTCGTCGGGGTCGGGCGGGCCACCAAGCTGCTCACCTACGTGGTCGGCGCGGACAAGGCGTACGACGCGACGATCCGCCTCGGTGTCGCCACCACGACCGACGACGCGGAGGGCGAGGTCGTCGAGGCCCTCGGGGTCGGCGGCGGCGTCGACGGCGCGGACCTGGCGCGCGAGGCGGCCGTCCTCACGGGGGACATCCGGCAGGTGCCCACCACGGTGAGCGCGATCAAGGTGGACGGCAAGCGTGCCTACGCGCGCGCCCGGGCGGGGGAGGACGTCGTCCTCGAGGCCCGCCCGGTCACCGTGAGCCGCTTCGACGTGCTCGGCACCCGCCCCGCGACGACGGACGACGGCGTGGCGGTGCTCGACGTCGACGTGACCGTGGTCGTGTCCTCGGGGACGTACGTCCGCGCGCTGGCCCGCGACCTGGGCGCCGCGCTCGGGACGGGTGGCCACCTCACGGCGCTGCGCCGCACGAGGGTGGGCGGCTACGAGCTCGCCGCGGCGCGCACGCTCGACGAGCTCGAGGCCCAGGCGGACGCCGACGGCGTGCTCGCGACGCTGCCGCTCGCGGAGGCCGCCCGCGCGACGTTCCCGGTCCGGGAGCTGACGGCCGACGAGGCTCGCGCCCTCGGCTACGGCCAGTGGGTGCCGGCGAGCGGGGAGCGCGGCACGGTCGCCGCGATCGGCCCGGACGGCGCGCTCGTCGCGCTGCTGGAGGACACCCGTCGCCGGGGCGAGGCGCTGGCGAAGCCCGTCCTCGTGCTCGCCCCGGCCGGCGGCTGAGCGCACGCCGCGACCCGCGCGGCCTCGGCGTCGGGCTCGACGCCGCCGGCGGTGCGCAGGTGGCCCACCAGCGACAGGAGCATCCCCGCCGCGGCCCAAGGCCGAGGGCGAGCCACGCGGGCGCGGCGTCCGCCGACGGGAAGTACGCCAGGGCGCGCAGCAGGGTGGCGCCCGCCCCGGGCGGGGACCACCGGCCGATCTCGCCCGGTGTCCCGGGAGGAACTCCGGAGGCAGGGTGGCGCCGCCGCGGCGGCGCTGCCGCGATGAGCGAGGCGCGCGTCCGTCCGGGGCGGGATCGTCGGTCTATTCTTGACGGTCGGTGCCCGCAGGGGGCGCCGGCAGCCGACCTCGACGAGACGGAGCGCGACGCGTGCAGGTGTTCACGGACCTGGACCAGGTCCCCGACGGCTTCGGCCCGTCGGTCGTCACGATCGGCAACTTCGACGGCGTCCACCGCGGCCACCAGGCCGTGCTGGGGCGTCTCGTGGACCTGGCCCGCGCCGACGACCGCCTCGCGGTGGCGCTCACCTTCGACCCGCACCCGGCCCAGGTGCACCGTCCGGAGACGGCGCCCGAGCTGCTGACGGGGCTGCGCGACCGGCTCGACCTCCTGGCCCGTGCGGGCCTCGACGCCGTGCTGGTCGTGCCGTACACGCTCGATCTCGCCGCGCAGACGCCGGAGGAGTTCGTCACCCGGTACCTGGTGGACGGGCTGGGCGCGCGCTCCGTCGTCGTCGGGCACGACGTCCGGTTCGGCAAGGGCAACGCCGGCACGCTGGCCACGATGGTGGAGCTCGGCGGTACCCACGGCTTCGAGGTCGTGGCCGTGGACGACGTCGGCGAGTGCGCGCCCGGCAGCGCCGGGGCGCGCGAGCGCTGGTCGTCGTCGGCCGCGCGGGCGCTGCTGGCGGAGGGCGACGTGGCCCAGGCGGCCGAGGTGCTCGGCCGGCCCCACCGCGTGCGCGGCACCGTGGTGCACGGGGACGCGCGCGGGCGGGAGCTCGGCTTCCCGACGGCGAACCTCGGGCACGCCGAGGGCATGGTCCCCGCCGACGGCGTGTACGCGGGCCGTCTGCTGCGCCCGCGGCTCGCGCAGGAGGACCCGGGCAACCCCGACGCCGACCTGCCCGCGGCCATCTCCGTGGGCACCAACCCCACGTTCGACGGCGTGGAGCGTCGCGTCGAGGCCTACGTGCTCGACCGCGACGACCTGGACCTGTACGGGGAGACGGTCGTGCTGGAGCTCGTGGAGCGGCTCCGTCCCACGCTGCGGTTCGACGGCATCGAGCCGCTCATCGAGCAGATGCACGCCGACGTCGCGCGGGCGCGCGACATCCTGCGCTGAGATTCTGCGCCGAGATCCTGCGCTGACGCCTCCCGCGACGCGGGAGCGGGTGAAAGCTCGCGCGACCGGTCACGGTCGCGGGCGGCGGCCCTCTCTCCTGGCGTGACGGAGCGGGCGTGCCCGGTCCGTGGGCCGCGGTGGTACCGCGGACCCGTCGCGGCGTGCCACCGCACTCCCTGATCCACTGCGGTGGCCGCGTCGCAGCGCGCTGTCCCGGGCCGTCTCCCTCCCTGAGCGGCGGCGGCCCGGGACTCGCCCCGCGTCGGGCGGCGCCCGGCGCCCGCTTCTCCCGAGAGGGGCAGAGCCATGGCGGCTCAGCAGACCATCGAGCAGGAAGCGCCCGAGCCCGGGCACGACCTCCACTCGGACCCGGTCGGCCGGACGGTGCGCAGCGTGCGCCACGGCGGCCAGGTCCGCCCGCGCCCTCGACCCCGTCCGCGACCCGACCCCGACCCGGGGTCGTCGCCCGCACCCCTGCTGCACGAGACGGAGCTCGCCGTCCTGCGCGACATCGTCGAGGACCGCTTCGAGGCGACGACGTCGTTCGACTACCTCTTCCGCGGCCTGCGCGGGCGCTTCCCCGCCGCGCACCTGCCGGTCGGCGACGACCCGCCCGAGGGGCCGATCGGTGGACCGACCGTGGACGCGGTCGTCGCGGCGCTGAAGAAGCTCGGCGCGGGGATGATCGAGCCGGCAGGTCCGCCGAACCCGGCCCTGGACTCCACGGTGCCCGCGATCTACACCTACTGGGGTCAGTTCATCGACCACGACATCACCCTCAACACCAACGGGCCCGACGGCCCGCCGGAGGCGGGGGAGCGGCCGCGACCCGGCGACCTGGTGCTGGGCGACATCGTGTCCGACCCGTTCACGGCGTTCCCGCCCGAGGTCGTGGTCCGCAGCCTGCACAACGGCCGGCACCCGTTCCTCAACCTCGACAGCCTGTACGGCAGCGGACCGCGGTTCCCGGGGGAGCCCGGACGGAGGACCACCCGCAGCGAGGCCGCGTACGCCACGACCGACCCGACCAAGCTCGCGCTCGGCCGCGTGGCGACGACCCCGATCCCGGGGTTCGAGCTGGTGCCCCCGGGCGACGACCCGCAGCGCGACCTGCCGCGGTTCTCGTCCGAGGAGATCGCCGACCTCGACGTCCCCGAGGACGACCGACCCGCCCCCGGGTCGGCGAAGATCCCGGACGGGCGCAACGACGAGAACCTCGTCGTGGCGCAGCTCCACCTCGGGTTCATCCGGTTCCACAACGCCGTCGTCGAGTGGGTCCGCCGCACCGAGCCGTGGCTCACGGTGGACGAGCGGGCGGTCTTCGACCGCGCCCAGCAGCTCACGCAGCACCACTACCAGTGGCTGGTCGTCCACGACTACCTGCGCACGCTGACCAAGCCGGGGGTGCTCGACGAGGTGCTCGTGGAGCCCTCCCTGCTGTTCCGGCCCCGCCGCAAGATCGCGATGCCGCTCGAGTTCGCGGTCGCGGCCTTCCGTTTCGGGCACTCGATGGTGCGGGGCGGCTACGACTTCAACCTCAACTTCGGGAAGGTCGCCCCGCCGGCCGCACCGCCACGGGCCGCGTTCGGGAGCCTGGTGCAGCTGTTCGAGTTCACCGGGGGCGGAGGCCTCGTGCCCACCGGTGCGCCTCCCGGCGAGGTACTCCCGTCGAACTGGCCGATCGACTGGGCCCGGTTCGTCGACAAGGGCGACCCCGACCGCCGGCGCTCGGCGGCGAAGATCGACCCCTTCCTCGCCAACGGCCTGGCGACGATGCTCAAGGAGGGCAACGACCCGGGCCTGGCCCCGGGGG